>NZ_JAMYQL010000008.1:0-219184 GCF_040320865.1 Mesorhizobium sp. M0598
GAACCGTCAAATCCCCATAGCCGCAAAACCGAAATCTCCACCCCGCGGGTTCCTTCCCTGGAGGCTTCCGGACGCCGGCCTCGAGCCACGCCATCTCAGTAGACGGCCGGCATCCGAAACCCATCACAACAGCGGACGTTGTTGGATTGCGATCCGCAGCACCAAGGTGACGAAGGCCGTCAATATTCTTCGCGTTGACAGCGGTTCTGTGGGAAGCGAAAGCTGCGTCCAATAGGAAGCTCGCGCTACCTCTTCTCCAGGCCTTTGAGATGTTCGATGAAGGCCCGCAGTTTGGGGTGAACTTGAGACCGCTGCGGGTAGTAGAGGTACACACCCGAGCTTGTCCCGGTGAAGTGGTCCAGAACGACTTCGAGCTTGCCGCTCGTCAACTTGTCGCTGATCGCTTCTTCAGGGCTGTAAACGACCCCCAAGCCGTCGACGGCCGCATCGATCGCCAGCAGAACATCATTGAGGATCAGCGGCCCCTTTACCTGAACCTCAAATCCCTTGCCGTCGGTCTCGAACTCCCATCGATCGTACACACGATTGCCAGCTCCCGCGCAGATGCAAGGATGGGCCAACAGGTCTTTTGGATGTTCAGGGTGCCCATGCTTGTCAAGGTAGGCCGGTGCAGCAGCCACAACCCATCGGATGGGACCGAAGAGTTTGAGCGCCACGACATCTTTGGCAAGGATGTCTGACACCCGTATTCCTGCATCAAACCCGCGCTCGAATATGTTGGTGGCCGCGTTCTCGAAGAAGATCTCAACCGTCACATCCGGGTACTTTTCGATAAAGGTCGCGATCAGCGGCCTAAGGAAGTTCGGATAGACGGTCTGCGGGACATTCAAGCGCAGACGACCGGCAGGCTTGTCCGCTGCGCTTCCCGCGTCCTTCATAGCGGAAAGGATCGCATCCAGCGCCGGTCCCGCCTGTTGCAGGAATTTCTCCCCGGCTTCGGTCAAGCTCGTAGCTCGTGTCGTTCTTGTAAGCAGGGTGACGCCCAGGCGAGTTTCGAGGTGTCTGATCATCTTGCTTATCGCAGGCGGCGAAACCCTGAGTGCTTCTGCCGCCGCCGTGAAGTTCCGCTTCTCGGCGACAAGCGCAAACGCCACAAGCCCATCAAGCTGATCCTTGTCCATTATGAACCTCTGGTTAATGTCGCATCAACCCGAATGCCATTTTTTGAAAGGAACGGCCATCGTATTCTGCGCTCACTTACGAAGACACAGCCGCAAACGCTGATGTGTTTCGGAGGTTGATCAAACCCGGTGGAGGTGCAGCACCATGAAGAACTATGCAGACGATTTCGAAACAGGCGCTCCCGAGATGCCAAGCCGCCGTAAATTGTTCGCCGCTGGGCTAGGCATCGCCGCAGCGTCGCTGCTGCCTCTTTCCGAGTCGAGAGCTCAAACGGCAACATCGGGTGCCGCAGCCACAGGTGCAAGGTCATCGAACCTTCAGCGTCGCATGCTCGGCTCGCTGGAAGTCTCTGCCATGGGGATGGGCTGCCAAAACTTTGCCGGGATGTACAGCCCGCCCACGAACAGGCAGGAGGCCGTGCGGATCATCCGGGCGGCGCATGACCGGGGCGTGACCTTTTTCGACGTCGCTGAAGTCTATGGACCCTTCCTGGGCGAGGATATTGTTGGCGAGGCGCTTTCGCCGATCCGCGACCAGGTGATCATCGCGACCAAGTTCGGCTTCGACATCACGCCCGAAGGCCAGGTCACAGGCGTCAACAGCCGCCCTGACAATATCAAGCGGGTGACCGAGCAACAGCTCCGCCGCTTGAAGACGGACTACATTGATCTTCAATACCAACACCGTGTCGATCCGACCGTGCCCGTCGAAGACGTGGCCGGAGCGGTGCAGGAATTGGTCCGTGAAGGCAAGGTCCGCCACTTCGGCCTGTCCGCTGCAGGCGAAGCGACCATCCGCCGCGCCCACAAAGTGCAGCCAGTCACGGCGGTGCAGAATGAATACTCTGTCTGGACCCGCGATCCGGAGGTGGAGGTTCTGGCGACCTGCGAGGAGCTTGGCATCGGGTTCGTGCCATGGAGCCCGCTCGGCATGGGATACCTGACCGGTACAGTCACCCCCATGTTCGTGCATGGCCCTGCCGACCTACGGGCCAACCTGCCGCGCTTCACGCCTGAAGCCCGCCGCGCCAACTGGCCGGTGGTCGAACTGCTACAGCGCGTAGGCGCACGTCATCAGGCTGCGCCCGGCCAGGTCGCCCTTGCCTGGTTGCTCGCCCGTAAGCCGTGGATCGTGCCCATTCCCGGCCCGACAACGGAGGACCAGATGGACCAGAACATGGACGCGCTGCAGGTCCAGTTGAGTGCGGCCGATGTCAAGGAGATCGATGACGGCTTTGCCCGGATCACGGTCCAGGGCGCGCGTCTCAGCCCACCAATGCTCGCGATGATCGATACCGGCGCAAAACTTGGAACGAGTTCCAAGGGCGGAACCGGCATGTCACCGGTCAGGTGACCAACCCACAAGAACCGACGGGCTGAAGTCTAGCCGGGTACCTGCGGCGCTTCTTGTCCGAGGCGCTGCCACCTCTGTGGTCCTCGCTCCGGTCTTTCCGGATCGGTAGGGCCAGCCAGAGAGCACAACGAAGGAGACTGCCATGAATAACAACAATCGGGTCGCTGTAATCACTGGTGCATCCTCCGGAATCGGTGAGGCGCTGGCACGTGAGCTTCTTTCAGAAGGATATCGCGTAGCCCTTCTAGGGCGGCGCCTCGAGCGTGTCGCGGCACTCGCAGACGAACTCGGCGAAGGCGCTATCGCGATCCAGGCTGACGTGACCGACCGGGACTCCATCGCTGGAGCCGCCGCGCGCGTCCAGGAGTTCGGCGGCGCCGATGTTCTAGTCAACAACGCAGGCGTGATGCTCACAGCGCCGTTTGGATCGGACAAGCGATCCGAGCATCGGCAGATGGTCGAAACCAATCTCCTGGGTGCCATGACTGTGACTGAGGTTTTCCTTGACCAACTCCGCGCCAAGAAGGGAGATCTGGTGAACATCTCTTCTGTGGCAGGTCGCGTAGCTCCAGCCGGGTTCGCTGCCTATTCGGCAACCAAATGGGGGATCAACGGCTGGTCCGAGGCGCTTCGCGTCGAACTCCAGCCAGACATCCGCGTGATAGTCATCGAGCCTGGTGCGGTGGCGACAGAATTATCCGACCACATCACACACGAGGAAAGCAAAAAGTCTGCTCAGGACTACCGCGACAACGTTGCAATTCCGGCTCAAGACATCGCCGAAATCATAGCCTTTGCTCTCAGCCGGCCGAAGCGGACGTCCCTCAACGGGATCCTGGTCCGCCCGACCGTGCAGGCGATGTGAACAACTGTCTTGCAGCCCCATGCGCCGCAAGATCGGTGAAGGGCTGACAACATGAAAGGACACATGAGATGAGTAACAAAGTGTGGTTCATCACCGGGGCAGGACGTGGCCTCGGCCTGGACATTGCCAAGGCGGCCCTGGCAGCCGGCCACAAGGTGGTCGCGACTGGCCGTAATCCAGACAAGGTGGCGAACGCTCTAGGTGCTTCCGACGACCTTCTTGTCGTGAAACTCGATGTCACCAAGGCCGCTGACGCCGACGCCGCCGCGCAGGCGACCCTTGAGCGGTTCGGACGGATCGACGTGCTGGTCAACAACGCGGCCAGCTTCTACGCCGGGTATTTCGAGGAACTGTCTCCCAAGCAGATGCAGTTGCAGCTAAGCACGAGCCTTGACCGTCCGATGATAGTGACGCGGGCGTTCCTTCCGGTCATGCGCAAGCAGCGCTCCGGCCAGATCGTCTCGATCTCCTCGACGGCAGGTCTGATGGGCTTTGAAATTCTGCACAGCCTACTCTGCTTCGAAGTTTGGCCTCGATGGCTGGATGGAAGCGCTGCAGACTGAAGTCGGTCCGTTCGGCGTCGAGACGATGATCGTCAACCCAGGCTTTTTCCGCACGGAGCTTCTGACCGAGGAGTCCACTAGTTACGCGGAAATCGCGATCGAAGATTATCACGAGCGACGCACGGCACAGATTGCCTTCTGGACGTCCCAGCACGGCATGCAGGGCGGTGACCCCGCTAAGCTGGCACGCGCTCTAATCACGCTCGCTGAGCAGGACGAACTGCCACGGCGCTTCCTCGCTGGCTCTGACGCTATCCAGGTGGCGGAGCAGAAGATTGCTCTCTTGCAGCAGCAGATCGAAGCGTACCGAGAACTGTCGAGTTCTCTCGCCATAGACTGAGGACGCTGGAACGCCCTGAGTCCACACCCTGCGTGCGGGCTTTGGGGCATTCGCCGATCCTCTATCTGCGTACCTTCCGAAGTCCGCTTTGGGCCGACTGTAGTCTTCGGGGCCACATTACTTCCCCTTGTAAGCCCAAGGCAGCAGCTCATCGATCCGGCTCTGCTTGTGACCGTTGACGATGGCGGTGAGCGTATTGGTCAGGTAGGCCTGCGGATCGACGGCGTTGAGTTTGCAGGTCTCGATGAGCGATGCGATGGTGGCCCAGTTCTCGGCTCCAGCGTCGTGCCCCGCAAAGAGTGCATTCTTGCGATTGAGGGCATCGGCCGGATGGTTCGCTCGACGCTGTTGTTGTCGATCTCGATGCGGCCGTCGGTCAGGAAGAGCTTCAAACCATCCCAATATTTGGCGATGTACGCCAAGGCCTCGCCGAGTGGAGACTTGGTCGCGACACGGGCGCGGTGATGGACGAGCCAGGTCTGCATGTCGGTGACCAGTGGCGTTGATCGTTCCTGTCGTCAGGCGAGGCGAGCCTCCGGATCAAGGCACGCAGTTCGGCCTCGATCCGATCCAGTTCGCTGATCCGCTTGACGCCCTCTTCGGCGATAGGTGCTGCTCCGTTGCGGGTTATCTCCACCAGCTTGCGGCGAGCGTGTGCCCAACAATAGGCAAGCCGGATGTCCGAGCCGACACGGTCAGGTGCGATCAGTCTGTTGTATCCGGCATAGCCATCGACCTGCAGGATGCCGGAGAAGCCCTGCAATATCCGTTCGGCATGAATGCCCCGAGCGTAGGTGAAGGCCACACCAGGCGGAGCACCGCCGCAACTGGATGTTCTCAACCGAACAGGCGCGCCTCAAATTGGCCAAGGCCTATCCAAAGCCAACCGCCAAAGAGTCATAATCCATGTGCAGAGATACTAGTTGCCGGCGGGCATGGTCAGTGCAGCAGGTTTGCTCCGCGTGCCTTGACGATGTTTCGCATGATGCCGTTAAGCCAGTCCTCAGTGGAGGAACCGGATCGTCTCCTGTCGATCTCGCCGATCGCCTGCTCGAGCGTCCGCTCGACCAGCCGGTCGGAAGCGTCAACGTCTCCCAGCAGCAGACGCGCTGCGAGCCTGAGCTTAGGCAGCAGGGAAAATACGTCGTCTGACGGCTCGGTCGCCAGATTTCCGCTTGATGCTTTGGGCTCGGAGGGGAAGAGAGCATCGAAAACAGCCTGGCCGTCCGAGGATTTTCTGAGGCTGCTGGCATACCGAAGGCGCTCAGGAATAACGATGTCTTCGTCGCCGCTGAAAAACACGAACGGCACGCCGCGGCGCATCAGTTCGTCCGCGATCGGGAATACCCGTCTTCCGTTGAGATTGACGTCCAGGATTGCGGCTTCCGCCTCATCGGTATGCTTCGACGCCTGTTCGACTGTCGCCACGGGGCCAAGCACGACGGCGCCCATCTTGCTGAAATAACGTGCAAGATCGCCCGCCAGCATCCATTCGTCCTCGACGATCAGGATATGCAAGCCTTGCAGGTCGCGCACCTCATTGTTCCTTCTTTCTGCGGGAGTCACGGCTGTCGGCGCGGACTTGTACAAAATGACGGGACAAGGCCTCTTGCAACCGTTCCGCGCGCGCGAGCAGACGAGGCGGGATTTCTTCGGATACCGGGACCTTGGCCAGATCCGGCGAACGTAACGAGATTTGTTTTGCCGGCTTTATCTCAGGTGGTCGTTTTGCCATTGGAACCGCCTCGAAAACCGGATGTTAATGCCCACCGGCGGTGCTTTGTTCCGTTCGAGGACCATTTACTGGCCTGAGGCTCGGTCCGGTCCTAAAGCACGTCGCGTTTTGCCGGCCTCATGCGACGCGCTTTAGGCTGTTGTTTTTATTCATCTCGTTATCGCAAAACCGCTGCACACTTTTGCGCGACATGCATTAGTCTGAGGTCCGATTTGGCGGTTTCGCAGCCGCGGCTGTTACCGAGGCGTGGCATGGTATTCCAGAACGGAAGATTTCCCATTGTCGGCGTCGGCGCATCGGCCGGCGGCATTCCCGCGATGGACGGCCTGTTCAAAGGACTGACCGGCGGCACCGGCATGGCGTTCGTCGTCGTCACTAATCTGAGCCCAGAACGCGAAAGCCTGCTGCATGACGTTATCGCACGTTACACCGGAATGCCGGTCATCGTCGCCGAGGAGGGCATGGCGGTCCAACCCGACCAAGTCTATGTGATGCCGCAAAACGTCGTCCTCACCATCCGTAAGGGCGCGCTTTCGCTACGCCGGCCGAACACGCTTAACCGCGAGCGCAAACCGATCGACATCTTCTTCCGTGCACTGGCCGAGGACCAAGGGGAGTACGCCGTAGGCATCATCCTGTCGGGGGGCGATTCGGACGGCACGCTGGGCGCCCGGGCGATCAAGGAACATGGCGGGTTGACGATTGCCCAAGCCTCCAACGGTTCCGGCGCGCGCAACCCGGACATGCCGCAAAGCGCGATTTCGAGCGGCCTGATCGATATCGCAGCGCCCGCCGAGGAGATCGGCGCAAAGCTTCAGGCGTTTGGCCGCGGCTTCAATGTGCTGAACGGGCTGGCCGAGGGGGGTGGCGAGCACAAAGCTGACGTGGATCGGGCCGCCGATGAAATCGACCCCACTCTGCGCGGCCATTCCGGTCACGACTTTTCCAGCTTAAAGACGAAGACGTTCTCCGTCAATGAAGAGGCAGAGTCGACCAATGAGCTTGAGGCCTCGAAGGAGGAAATGCAGTCGCTCAACGAAGAGCTAAACACCATCAACGCGGAGCTGACCGGCAAGATAGAGGAACTCGATCGCGCCAACAGCGATCTCAGAAACTTGTTCGAAAGCACGGAAATCGCCACCATCTTCCTCGACCGCAACCTTGTGGTGCGGACCTTTACTCCCGCCGCGTCATCGTTCTTCAACTTGCGTCCGTCCGATGTCGGCCGACCGCTGACCGATCTTTCGAGCCAGCTCGACTACCCCGAGTTGAAGCGGCACATCCAGGCGGTGTTCGAGACGGGAGAGACCCTGAACCATCACCTTGCGCGCGACGACAAGGGCCGGTTCTATCTGGTTCGCATCAACCCTTACCGGGACAAAGGCGGCAGCATCCAAGGCGTGGTCGTGACCATGATCGACGTGACGACGCTGGCGCAGGCGGAAGAGCGTCAGCAGGTGCTCATCTCGGAGCTGAACCATCGCGTCAAGAACATGCTGGCGGTCGTCGCCAGCATCACCAACCGGACGCGCGAATACTCGGCGTCGAAAGAGGAGTTCGCCGAAGCCTTGATCGGGCGCCTGCATGCAATGTCACGAGCCTATAGTCTGCTCTCGCGCGAGAGCTGGACGGAAGCCTCCGTCGAGGAACTGCTGCACCAGGAACTCGACGCCTTCGGGGCCGAACGGTTCGAGCTCGATGGCAAGCGGGTAAGCCTCAAGCCTGTACAGGGGCTTTCGTTCGGCATGGCAATCCATGAACTGGCGACCAATGCCGCCAAATATGGCGCACTGTCGAAGCCTGCCGGGCGGATAATTGTGAAATGGTCGGTGGTGGATGGAACCTTCAAGCTCGTCTGGCGCGAGAAGGGCGGCCCCCGCATCAAGGAGCCAACCGACAGCGGCTTCGGCCTTACCCTTCTGCGCGGAGAAATCGGCTATAGGCTGGGCGGAAAAGTTGAAACAAGTTTCCGCTCAAATGGTTTGGAGGCGGAAATCGCATTCCCTCTGACCCGCGAGGAATCGTCGTGACCGGAAAGGTGCGTGTGCTGATCGTCGAGGATGAATGGCTGATCGCCGACGATGCGGCGGCTTACCTGCGCAAAGCCGGCCATCAGGTGGCTGGACCTGTTTCGTCGGTGACGGCGGCACTCCGGCTCATTGGCGAAGGCGGCGTCGACGCGGCGTTACTGGATATCCAGTTGAACGACGAAACCAGCTATCCCGTTGCGGAAGCGTTGCGGACGCGTGGTGTTCCGTTCGCCTTCCTCTCCGGCTTTGGCGAACGCGAAATTCCGGCCGGGTTCCGCGCTTGCAGGATCGTGCAGAAGCCGGCGAGCCAGAGTGCGATCCTGAATGCCGTGGATGAACTCGCACGAGCCGGCTGAGGTCGCGATTTGAAAGTCGCGCCAGGTCACATCGGCGTGGTGCGTGCCTGCCGCGAACGACAAACGCCTATGGCATTATCCGCACCGGTACCGATTTGACCGCCGGAACATGAGCCTTTTCGGCTCTGTGCCACAAAGGAACCAGCGGGTTGAGCTCGGGATAAATAACCGGCACAATTTCCCTCCGGCACCGAGTAAGGCGTGATGCGCAGTCCGTGCACGCGGCGCTCCACACCGTCCTGCGCGTTGGCTTCGAGATCGACCTCCTGTCCCACGCTCAAACCGAGGCGCTGGATATCTTTCTCGCTCATCAACAGCACCATGCGTGTGCCGCTGATGCCGCGCAGCCGGTCGTTGTAGCCGTAGACGGTCGTGTTGAACTGATCGTTGGAGCGGACCGTGATCAGTGTCAGCACATCATCGCCGGCGACATCGATGTCGGGATCGGTTTCAAGGCCACTTGGCAGCTTGAAGTTGGCCTTCTTGTTCGGCGTCTCCCACACCCGCTTGCTCGCCTTGATGTCGCGATGGAAGCCGCCGGGCGTCAGGAAACGCTCGTTGAAGTCGCGGAAGTGTTGGGGGTAGCAGCGCTCGATTTCGTCGCGGATGCGGGAATAATCCCCAACCCACTCGTCCCATGGGATCGAACTCCTGCCCGGCACTGTCGCCTTGGCAAGCTCGGCAACGATCCTGGGTTCGGAAAGCAGATTCGGCGAAGCCGGAGGTCGCGATCCGAACGAGCCGTGGATACAGGCGGTGGAATCCTCGATCGACACTCTTTGGTCGCCGCTTGCCTGATGATCTCTTTCCAGCCGTGACAGGCAAGGCAGCAAATAGGTTGTCCGCCCGGCGATCAGGTGACTCCGGTTGAGCTTGGTCGCGATCTCGACATGCAGGTCGAGCCCACGCCAGGCTTTCTCGACCAGGCCGGTTTCCGGCACGGCCCGCACGAAATTGCCGCCGAGCCCGACGAAGCCCTTGACCGATCCGTCGATGACGCCTTCGCACGTCTCGACCGTATCGAGACCTTTCTCGCGCGGCGGTTCAAAGGCGTAGAATTCGGCGAACTTGTCGAGCGGGACGAGCTCGGGCTTTTCCGATATGCCGACGGTGCGCTGCCCCTGGACATTGGAATGGCCGCGCAGCGGCGAAATGCCGGCGCCGGGTTTTCCGATATTGCCGCGCAGCATCAAAAGGTTGCACAGCATCTGGACGTTCTCGGTGCCGTGCCGATGCTGGGTCAAGCCCATGCCGTAATTGCCGATCACCGCGTTGGCATGGCTGTAGACCTCGGCGACATGCTCCAGGTCGGTCTGCGCAATGCCGGATCGCGCGACGATATCGCTCCACTGGGTTTTGCGCAGGAAGGCTTCGAATTCGGCGAAGCCATGCGTGTGCTCGGCGATGAAAGCCGGGTCGAGGACACGCGTCCTGCCGCTTTCGCGGGCGGCATCGTCGAGCGCCAGCAAGGCCTTGGCGATACCCGTCATCGCGGCGATATCGCCGCCCGAACGAACCTGGAAGAAGTCGCTGGACATTTTGGTGCCAGGCCCGGGCGACAGCATGTCGACAGGGTTTTGCGGGTTCTTGAAGCGTTTCAGTCCCCGCTCTGGCAAGGGATTGAAGGTAAAGACGGGCACGTTGCGTTGACGTGCCTCTTGCAGCGGATGCAGCAGGCGCGGCGCCGTCACCCCGGTGTTGTGCCCGAAGAAGAACATCATGTCGCATTTCGCAAAGTCTTCGAGCTGCACGGTCCCGACCGGGGAGCCGATCGATTCCGGCAAGCCGACCGAGGTCGATTCATGACACATGTTGGACGAATCGGGCAGGTTCGAAGACCCATAGATTCGTGCAAAAAGCTGGTACATGAACGAGGCCTCGAGCGAGGCGCGGCCAGACGTGTAGAACACTACCGATTTGGGATCGAGCCGCCGCAGTTCGGCAGCTATGTCGCGGAACGCATCGTCCCAGGAGACCGGCTCGTAACGGTCGGTGGCGGCATTGTAGCGCATGGGCTCGGTAAGCCTGCCCTGCTTCTCCAGATCGTGGTCCGGCCAATCGAGCAGTTCCGTCACCGAATGCTCGGCGAAGAAAGCGGTTTCGCAGCGCAGCTTGGTCTGGTCCCACATCGTCGCCTTGGCACCGTTTTCACAGAATTCGAACGGCCTCGGCTGGGCTGGCTTTGCCCATGAGCAAGACACGCACATATAGCCGTCGGCCTTGTTCTGCTTGAGCAGCGTGCTCCATATCCCGGGCAATAGCAGGCCTTCGCCGCGCGCCTTGCGGACCAGGGATTTGAGCGATCCCCAGCCGCCTGTCGGGTGGTCGTATTTCTTGGTTTCGATGCGATCGGTTACGGCGGGTTTCATGCAAGCCACTCCCTGTAGAAGAGCACTCATACGAACCCCGCGGTGAGGCTGAATGTTCCGGGCTGGGTCCGTACCGTCACGCCGGTCCGTCTCGCCGGAACCATTTCCGCCATCGTTTGTTCGGCTCGAAGAAAGGAGCCGCGCGAAATGGAGCGACGTAACGCGTTAATTGCGATGGTGATTTCGGCCATTATTATCGTCGGCTTTCTCATAGGCTTTTTGTACGGCGATATGGGCTGGCAAACCTCGCCGCTCAAAAGAGCCCCTGAGCAGAACCAGGGTGGCAATGCTCCAGCCGACACCTCGCCTGCCGCCGGCATCAAAAAGAACCCCAAGGAAAATACCGAAATGCCAGGCCAGCAATGACGTAAGGCCAGCAATGAAATCCAGCAGCAAGGCAATACCACGAACTGAAACGGGGTCCTGTTTTTGCGGCGCCATAACGGCGGAGATGCGCGGCGAGCCTTTCTGGATTTGCTCCGATCACGATGACGACTGCCGCAAGGCGATAGGAAGCCCACTAACGGTGTGGGTCGGTTATCGGCCTTCCGAATTCTCGTTGCTCACCGGCACGCCGAAGACCTTTTCGAAAACCCCAGGCGTGCTTCGGTCCTTCTGTGCGGATTGCGGAACATCGATCGGCTATGTCGACCAGGGCCTGCCCGACGAACTCTATCTGGCGATCGGCTTCCTCGATCATCCCGAACGGTTTCCGCCGCAGGCTCACGCATATTGGGACATGAGGCTTCCCTGGGTCGACTTTCCAGACGAGCTGCCGCGGGTGGGGACGTATTCGAGGCGGCGAGATCCGGCGTTCGGAAATCCGGCAGACCGATAGCCTACTGCCCGCCTGCAGGTGGAAAAGTACCGTTCGCAGCCTCGTACGAAAACGACAATTGGCGCGCGGCCGAAAACGCGCGATCATGTGCCAATGGGCCGCCGTTTGGATGACAAGCTCGATTGCAAGGCGTGCGGGACGATCCTGATGGAGATTCCCGACAACCCGAAGGATTCGACGCCGATCCATTGCAGCAATTGCGGCGCCTATCTCGGCGAATGGGGCGATCTGCAGGAGGATTTCTTCAGGCAGGCGTTCGGTGCCCAGGCCTTCGATCTGAACAACGGAAACATCATCAAGAAATAATCCTGGATCCCGCCGGCCCCAAGCCACGGCCTGTGGACCCGGCTCGTTGCGGCAATCACCGTTAGTATCGGACCCTCGGGAACCTTTCTCCCGAGCCGCTTGTTTGGGTGGCGGAAGGAGAAACGCCATGAGCACAAAACCTCCGCCTGTGCCGCCGAAGAATCTGAGCCCAAAGGGCGCCGGTGACAAAAAATCGGTAGCAGCCGACCAGGCGCCGCAATCGACCGTGCCGGATCCCGACAAGCAGGGCCAGCAAGGCAATACGAAGGTCAACACCACCCATCAAGGCAACGTCCAGGATCGCTAGGTCATGTCCACGTCGAAGAAGACTCCTGCCAGCATCCTCCAGGGCGGTCCCGGCGCCGCGCACGAAAACGCCAAGAAGCCGCTGAGCGTCGAAAAGCCGCCGGCCGACTCCGACCGTCGCAGCCACAGCAAGGTCTCCGGCGGCGGCGGCGAACGCGACAGCCACCATACCCACGACCCCGAAAAGAAAGGCGACACTCGGCCCGCGCATCAGGGCAAGTGAAGTCGGGCGGCGACGCGATGATCGGTGTGGTTCGAGCGAAGTGTCAGCGGGGACGCCGCGCCGAGGCGAACGGCACGACATTGTCGACAATTGCCACCGGCAAGTCGAACAGCATCGGAAGCCCGCGCGTCGCGGCCATTTCCACGATCAGCTCCTCGATGGAGTGATCGGTCAGACGGGTCTCGACGCCCAGCCGGATCATCGCCGCCAGCTTGTGCACCGGCACCGGCACGGACTTCGCCCGGTCGTCGAGCAGCTTGCTGATTTCGATCACGACGTCGGCGTCGATATTCCTGGGCAAGTCTCGCATAAGCGCCTCCCCGCCAAACGAAACGAAAAGCCCGTCGCACCTTTCGACACGGCGGGCGATCCAGTAATGCGTCCCGGCGAGGGGATCGGGGTGGGCGTGCCGGCGCGCGCAGATCGCAAGTAATTTTAGTTAAATCCGTCAACTTCGATGTGTCACGGAAAAACGTCTGTACGTTTTTTACCGAACCGCACGGATCGTTAGCTGTCCCCGCCGTCGCGCGGCGCGGCAGCACAGATGGCGCGATCCATTGCCCTCCGGACAGCGAACTCAAACAGTATACATTATAAACTTAAAACATCTTGCCAGGTGATCCAGCCTATGCTCCACTTGAGCCGGGAACATGGCTGATAGGTCGATTTCTGCCGACACGTGGCTGCATTTCAAACGGCACGACTACGAGAACACAGCCTCAAACGATATACGAAATCTTCGCATGGGAAGGCGTGGATGACGGAAACGATAGAGCTCAAACGGGTTGGCGATGGCAATCTGCGTGCCCAGGTCTATCAACAAATCCGGTTGACGATACAGCATGGCGAATTGGCGCCTGGCCAGAAGCTCGTCGACGTCGATATTGCCGCCCAGCTCGGTATTTCCAGAATGCCTGTTCGCGACGCCTTGATGCAGTTGGTGCATGAGGGCTATCTCGTCGGCACCACACGCGGCTTCACCCTGCCCACGCTTACCGCGACGGATGTCGCCGACATCTTCGAGGTCCGCCGCTTGCTCGAGCCGCGTGCCGCCGCGCACGCCGCACGGACACTTGACGCCGCTGGCCTCAAGACGCTGGCAGCCGCGCTTCGGGAGGCCGAGGCTGCGGCCGCCGCCGGCGATGCCGACCGCTTTTTCCAGGCCAATTCGGCATTCAGGAATTGTTGGCTCGGCGCCGTCGCGAACGAGCGCCTTTCACAAACGATTGCAAGGTTCGCCGATCACGTGCTCGTCGTCCGCTTAAGGACGCTGTCGCACCAGCCGACGCAGGCCGTTATCGTTGCCGGCATGCGCGCAATCTATGAGGCATTCGTCAAGCGCGACGCCGTCGCCGCTTACGACCGCATGACCCACTTCATTCAGAACGCCGAGGAGCGTTTCATGAAGCTGAGCCCGCCGTTTCAAAACTCCAACGGTGAAGGTGAGGGCATGTCGCGTCGGGGGAAAGCATGATCAGGAAGCAGCACCCGCTGAAAGGGCCGAACAGGTTCAAGCTCGGCGTCTTTTCAATGAATGCCGATGGCGGCCTGGCAATGACCACCGTTCCCGAGCGCTGGCGTGCCCGCTGGGAAGACAACCTCAACTCCGCCTGTATCGCCGATCGCGCCGGCCTCGAGTTTCTGCTGCCGATCGCCCGATGGCGCGGCTTCGGCGGTCTGACGCATGTGCGGGAATGGTCGTTCGAGACTTTCACCTGGGCGGCGGGACTTGCTGTCGCCACCGAGAACATCGGCCTGTTCATGACCGTGCATGTGCCGCTGGTACATCCGCTGCAGGCTGCAAAAGCGCTGGCGACGGTCGACCACATCTCCAACGGGCGGGCTGGCTTGAACATTGTCTGCGGCTGGAACCCCGACGAGTTCGCGATGTTCGGGCAGACGGTCGGCGATCGAACCTACGATCAAGCGGAGGAATGGATCAACATCATCGTGCGTGCCTATCAATCGAGGGAGCCGTTCGACTTCGGCGGCGAGTTCTATGATCTGAAGGGGGTGGTCAGCCGCCCGCCAAGTCTGCAGGCGCCACGACCGGTGACCATGAACGCCGCCTTCGGCGCGCCGGGGCGCAACTATGCGGCGCGCCACTGCGACTATTTGTTTTCGACTTTTTCCGAAATTGCCGACGGCCGTGCGCATGTGGTCGACATTACCAACCGCGCGGCCGAAGTCGGGCGCGAAGTCGGCGTCTATACGGTCTGTCACGTCGTCTGCCGGGAGACCCAGCAGGAAGCCGAGGACTACTACCGGCACTACGCGCTGGAATGCGCGGACGAGGGTGCGGTCGACGAGCACATGCGCAAGAAGAAGGAATTCGCGAACTCGCACGATGCGAAGGCTTTCACCGAATATCGGCAAAGGTTCGCCGGTGGTGCCGGAACGTTCCCGCTCATCGGAACGCCGGAAAAGATCGTCGACGATCTCACCGAGATCATGGACCAGGGTTATTCCGGCGCCGCCCTCACATTCGTCAACTACACCTACGAATTGCCCTTCTTCTGCGACCGCGTGCTGCCGCTGATGCGCCAGGCCGGGCTTCGAGTCAATTGATGCCGGCGGCCGCCATTCCGACCCCGTGGGTGCATGGGCACGACGCCATCAATCCGCGCGCCTTCAAGCAGGCGATGCGGGCCGTGGCGGGCTCGGTCGCCATCCTCGCATCGGAACATGACGAGATCGGTTTTTGCGGCATCACGGCGACGGCTCTCTGCTCGTTCAGCGCCGAGCCGCCGTCGCTGCTGGCCTGCGTCAACCGCGGCAGCACCTTTGCCTCGGCCATTCGCGAAGGTTTGCCGTTTTCGGTCAATCTTCCCGCCGGCGACCAGGAGAACGTTGTACGTGCCTTTGGCGGCATGACCAAAGCCAAGGGCGCCGCGCGGTTCTCGACCGGATCATGGGTGCGTGGCGAAACCGGCGCGCCCTTGCTTGTCGGCGCACGGGCAATATTCGAATGCCGGGTGGCCGAAATCATTGTGCGGGCGTCGCACATGATCGTCATCGGCATCGTCTCAGGCGTCGCGCTGGACCGCGCTGACCGATCGCCGGTCTTCTACGCGCATGGACGGTTCCTGACAGTAGGAGATGATGCCAACTAACCGCCGTTCACGCGGCGGCGCAGCGATTGCAATTTCAGATCGGCCCGATCATGGGCCGGATCATGGGCGAACTATCAGAGGGAGTACGGCAATGCGCATTTGGAAATCCCTTGTTTTGGCTGCACTCATGTCGGGTGTAGCGGGTATCGCCACGGCCGAAGAGGTCGTCCTCAACGCCGTGCATTTTACGCCGACGCAGAACGGCTACGCCCAGAGCTTCCTGAAATTCGTTCAGAAAGTAAACGAAAAGGGCAAGGGCGTGGTCCAGATCAACGTCCGTGGCGGGCCGGAGGTCATTCCGCCGATCCAGCAGGGCGCGGCGCTCAGGAGGGGCCTGATCGATGTGATCGACACACCGGCAGGGCAGTTCCTGGAGCTCGTGCCCGAAGGCGAGGTTTTCTCCGCATCGTCGAAGACGCCGTGGGAGGTCCGCGACAATGGCGGCTGGGATTTCATCAACGGAATTTTCGAGAAGAAGGCCAATGCCCATCTGCTGGCGCATGTCGACGCGGGTTCGGGCTTCAACGTCTTCACCGTCGACGAACCCAAGCTCAATAGCGAAGGCAGCATCGACTGGGGTGGCCTGAAAATCCGTTCCTCGCCGCTCTACCGCGATTTCCTCGAATCGCTAGGCGCGACGGTGATCGTGCAGGCGCCGGGGGATGTCTACACCTCGCTCGAGCGCGGCGTCGTCAATGCCAACGCCTACACGGTATTTGGTTATGCGTCGTTCGGCTGGGACAAATTCACCAAATACCGTGTCGACCCGCAATTCTTCAAAACCGATGTGCTGATCTCGATCAACAAGGCGAAATGGGACACGCTGTCACCCGAGGCGCAGAAGCTGCTTGCCGACACGGCCGTCGAATACGAGCGCGTGAGCTATGACGCCAATCTCGCCGAGTCCGAAAAGCAGGCACAGGCAATGATCGGCGGCGGGCAGAAGGTGATCAGCTTGACCGGCGCCGGCCGCGACAAATTCCTGGCGGCTGCCACGCAGGCGAGCTGGGCGAGAATGGCCAAACGCGATCCCACCAACATCGATCAGTTGAAGAAATTCTTCCAGTAGCCCGAGCCGAGGGTGCTGGTGCGCCCTTCATCAAGGTGGACATGAGGGTCGTCGGAAATGGACGGATTGTTTGCAGCGATCGGGAAGCTGAACCTTGCGTTGGCGGCGGCGGCAAAAGTGGTGCTTGGCCTCATCATCGTCGCGGTGGTTGCTGATGTGTGCGTCCGCAATCTCGGCCTGAGGCCGCTTGCCTGGGCGGTGTCCGCAACGGAATACGGTCTGCTCTATGCGGCATTTCTGCCGATGCCCTGGCTGGTCCACAGCAAGGGCCATGTCTTCGTCGAGTTCCTGCGCCAGGCGCTGCCGGTGCGGGCACGGGCGGTGCTTGAAAAGCTGGTCTATCTCGCCTGCATTGCCGTCAGCCTCTACCTCGGCAGCGTCGCTCTGTCTTCGCTGACAAGTGCCGTTGCGGGCGGCGAATACGAAACGCGCAGTTTCGATATGCCGAAATGGCTGGTCTTTCTGCCCATCATGCTCGCCTTCTATCTCTCGGCGCTGGAATGGCTCAGATATCTGCTCGGCCGTGACACGCTGTACACGCTCGATCCGCTGGAAATGGAAGGGCTCTGACCGGTGGCCTGGCTGTTTCCATTCGCCGTGCTCGTTGGCACCATCCTGGTGTTGATGGGGCTTGGGCTGCCGGTCGCCTTCGCGTTCTTCGTCACCAATGTGATCGGGCTGTACCTGTTCTTCGGCGGTTCGATCGGCGTGACGCAGATGGTCGCCAACTTCTCCGACGCTGTCTCGACCTATGCGCTTGCTCCGCTGCCGATGTTTCTCGTCATGGGCAGCCTGTTCTTCCGCTCCGGCCTCGGCGAGAAAGTCATCTACGCGCTCGACCTGTGCGTCGGCAATCTGCGCGGACGCCTCGCCTATGTCGTCCTCGCCGCCGGCACGATCTTTTCGGCGCTGTCAGGTTCCAGCCTTGCCAATACCGGCATGATGGGCTCGCTGATGGTGCCCGAGATGCTGAAGCGAGGCTACAAGCCGCATATGGCCTACGGCCCGGTGCTTGGCGCCGGAAGCCTTGCCGTCATCATCCCGCCATCCTCGCTGGCCGTCTTGCTCGGCTCGCTTGCCCAGATCGACGTCGGCGCGCTGCTCATAGCGGGGGCTCTGCCCGGACTGCTGCTCGTTGTCATGTACGCGGCGCTGATCTTCGCGCAGACAAAGATCGATCCGGACGCCGCTCCGCACTATCCGGTACCCGCCGTTCCCGCGGCCGAGAAGGTGAGGGCGGTTGCCGTCAACATCATTCCGATGAGCGTCATCGTGTTCATGGTGGTCGGCACGATCATCCTTGGGATAGCGACGCCGACGGAATCGGCCGGACTCGGCTGTGCCGCCGTCTTCGCCTTGTTGTTTGTCTACCGACGGTTCAGCTGGTCGGTTGTCTGGAAGTCGCTGGATGATGCGATGAAGGTCACCGGCATGACCTTCCTGATCATCTCGGCTTCGACGACGTTCTCGCAGATATTCGCCTTCTCCGGCGCCTCCAACGGCTTTATCCAGTTCATCGTGGGCTACGATCTTGGACCGTATCCCATGCTGCTCATGATGGTGCTCGTCATCCTGCTGCTCGGCATGTTCATGGATCAGGTCTCGATGATGCTGATCACGCTGCCGATCTTCCTGCCGATCGCCCAGCAATTCGGCTACGAGCCGGTATGGTTCGGGCTGATCCTGCTGCTCGCCTATGAGGTCGGCTTCACCACGCCGCCGTTTGGTCTGCTGCTGTTCATCATGATCGGCGTTGCGCCGAAAGGCACATCGCTCAAGACGGTTGCCATGGCTGCGGCGCCTTACATCGCGCTGACGCTTCTGCTGATCCTGCTGATTGTCCTCTTTCCGCAGATCGCTCTCTTTCTTCCGAATTTGATCTAGTCGAACTCGATCCAGCAGGTGTCCACATGCGCTTTGCCTATCTTGCTTTCTTCCATGATGACCGCGAGGCAAATTTGGCCATCGCCGGCGAAGATGTTGACGCTGTGCGGCGTGTGATTGCATCGACGCCGGGCCTTGCGCTTGCCAACATCTATCTGCCCGAAGTGGCGACGGACATGTTCAACAACGATGGTCCACCGCCGGTCTTTGGCTTCCAGCTCTATTTCGACGAACTGGCGGACATGGAGGCGGCGCTGGCGCCGTCCGGCCATCTGCAGGCGCTTGCCGCACCTGGTATGCTGTCGAGCATCGCCGCTTCGGGGCCGACGCAACAGGCAATGTGCATGCGTCCGTTTCCCGTCGATGACGCTGGCGTCAAGACGTCCGGGCTCCCCTGCAGCTATCTTGTCCACTATCCCGGGCCGGCCGAAGACATGAATGCCTGGCTCTACCACTATGTGACGCATCATCCGCAATTGATGCGGGGCTTCCCCGGCATTCGCCACATCGAGGTTCTGTCGCGACTGGATTGGTGCGGTTCGCTTCCCTGGCCGCGGATCGACCATATGCAGCGCAATCGGGTCATGTTCGACAGTCCCGCGGCATTGACGCACGCGCTGCAATCGCCGGCGCGGCTGGAGATGCGCGCCGACTACAAGACCTTCCCGCCGTTTTCAGGCGGCAGCCGGCATTTCCCGATGTCGACGGAAGCCGTGCATCCTTTGGCGCGGGCCACATAGCGCACACAGGTTTTGCCGACGCCGAAAATTTCTGGAGATTTCATGTACGACTTTCGCAAGAAATGTATCTCTCTCGATCGCCTCATCGGTACCTTCTGTGCCATCCCGCACCCTGTGGCGGTCGAAGTGGCCGCCGCCAGCGGGGTCGATTTCCTGTGCATCGACTGGGAGCATTCGCAGATCGGCCGCGAACGGCTCGAGGATCTGATCCGCGCCGCCGATGTCCACAGGATTCCCGCGATGGTGCGCGTTCCCGGCCACACGCCGGAGTGGATGGCGGCCGCGCTCGACGCCGGCGCGTCGGGTGTCCTGGTACCCCGCGTCTCCACGGCCGAGCAAGCGCGCATGGCGGTCATGGCCTGCCGGTACCCGCCGGTCGGCGCCCGCGGTGTCGGCCCGGGCCGCGCCGCCGGTTATGGCTACAGGATTCCGGACTACCTCAAATCGGCCAACGAGGTCCTGACGGTCGCCATCCAGGTCGAGACGGCCGAAGGCCTCGCCAACATCGACGACATCGTCCAGGTCGACGGCGTCGACGTGGTCTTCATTGGCCCCGGCGACCTGTCGGTCTCGATCGACGCGATGGGGCCCGCCGGCCAGGACAAGCTCAATGCAGCGATTATGAGGATCGCGGCCGCGGCGCGCGCGGCCCGCAAGGCCGTCGGTATCTTTCGCCCTTCGGCGGATGATGTCGGCAAATGGTCGCGGCACGGCATCAGCTTCTACATGCTGGCCAGCGACACGATGTTTCTCGGGGCCGGCCTTGCCGCCGGCGTCGCCTCGGCGCGCAGCGCCTCATAGCAAGAGTTTGCCATGAAGATCATCAAGACCGACGGTGTGCTGTCAGTCGAGGAGGAGCAGTTGCGCTACCTCGACGGCTTGAGCGCCGAGTTTGTCGAAAAGACGCTGCTCACGGAAGATGCCCTGATCGAACACTGCCGCGACGCCGACGCATTGATGGTATTGCGAGAGCCGATCACGGCTCGCGTTTTGGCGGAACTGAAGGGGCTCAAGGTCATTGGACGGTTCGGCGTAGGGCTCGATTCGATCGACGTCGAGGCCGCCAGCCGTGCCGGTGTTCAGGTAACCTACGTGCCGGACGCCAATCTGGTTGAAGTCAGCACCCACGCCATGGCCCTGATCCTGGCCTTGACGCGCAGGCTGAAGCAGTTCGACAGCGCGGTGCGCGCCGGCCGCTGGGCTGCAATGACCGACGGCGCCGGCATCACACGGCCCGACAGGCAGATCCTCGGCCTGATCGGCTTCGGCCAGATCGGGCGGCTGACTGCCGAGCGGGCGCGGGTCTTCGGCTACCACATCATCGCCTACGACCCGCATATGCCGGCCGAGCGCATCGCGGCCGGTGGTGCCGAACCGGTCGGCTTCGACGAGCTGCTGGCCAGGGCCGACATCGTCTCGCTGCACATTCCAGCGACACCGGAGACCAGAAACATCATGTCGGCGCAAGCCCTGTCGCGGATGAAGGAAGGGGCGATACTCATCAACGTGGCCCGCGGCGGCCTGGTCAACGAGGTCGCATTGGCGGACGCGATCCGGCGCGGCCATCTGGCAGGCGCCGGCATCGACACCTTCGAGCGGGAGCCGCCTTCGCCCGACAATCCGCTGCTGGCGCTGGACACTGTCCTGGTCAGTCCACACGCGGCGCACTACTCGACCCAGTCTTACGCGGAGGTTCGCAACAAGGTGTTTGCCGATGTCGCATCGGTCCTGCGCGGCGGCAAGCCGGTATATCCGGTCAACCGGATATGACCAATTCCCGATGTCGGCACCACCTCTATCCGCCTGCTCCGTGGAACCCAAGTCCTGCAAGTCGGGGTTCGCAGGGCGATAATGGGCAGCGCAACCTGTCGCGATTTGTCCGGTTGCCACATTTTGTTCTTGCTTTGTGCCGGCAGCTATGCTAGTAATTTGCGTATGGTGCTGATTCGGACCGAGGATCGCCGCAAGGCGGTTTTTTGTCTTTAGGTTTCAGCGCCACCCGTCGAGGCTCAACTCGGCTTGTCGCGACGCTCGACGATGTAGATGTGATCGGCGACCAGCACCACGTCGCCATGCTGGTTGATCACCTCGCAGCGCTCGACGACCCGGCCTGAATCGGGTCGCTTCGGGTCGTCTTCCTTGGCCGAGATGGTGGTGCGGGTCCTGATCGTATCGCCGATGAACACCGGCTTGATGAAGCGCAGCCGGTCGTAGCCATAGGAGAAGGCAACCGGGTTGACGACGCTGGCCGTCAGCCCGACGCCGACCGAAAACACCAGCGTGCCGTGGGCGATGCGCTGCCCGAACGGCGTCGTCTTCATGAACTCGGCGTCCATGTGGTGGGGAAAGAAATCGCCGGTATGGCCGGCATGGACGACGAAGTCGGTCTCGGTGATGGTGCGCCCGCTGGTCATGCGCGACGAGCCGATCCGGTAGTCCTCGAAATAGACAGTCTGCTCCATGTCAGGGCCTCGCCGCGATCGGTGTTGCCGGCGCCGCGCTCGATCGGTAGGCGGCTTCGACCAGCGCCATGGTGATCCAGCCGTCCTCGACGGAACTGACAAGCTCGGCGTCCTCGCCCGACGCGTAGCGCTGGACATTGGCCATGCGGCCGGCAAAGGCGTCCGGAAACCATGCGCCGACGAGTGGAACCGCAATCCAGTCCGTGCCGCCTTTGGGGTAGATTTCGAGAATGTCCGGCTCGCCGCGCGGATAGTCGAGGTTGACGCCCAGTTTGAGGTAAGCGGCGCCTTTGGTGCCGCAGATGCGGAATTCGCAGGCCTGGTGTTTTCGACCGAATTTGTGATCGTGGTTGATCGACAGCGCACAGCGCACCGTGTCGCCATAGTCGAGAATCGCGCTGGTGCGCGTTTGCGCAACCTTGTGGCCGGGATGGCCGAGCGTCTTGGCGTGAACCCCCTTGGGGTCGCCGAGCAATTGCCGGATCAGGTCGAGATAATGGATGGAATGCATGGCGATCTCGACGCGCGGCGCCTGCAACAGGAATTCCCAGAGCTGCCAGGGTGTCGCCAGCGCCAGCCATGCGTCGAAATCGACCACGTCGCCCAACCAGCCCTTGGCGATCGCATCCCTGAGCGCCAGCATCATCGGCGCGAAGCGCAGCTGGAAATTCACCGCCGCCTTCAGATCTTTGGCGCGGCAGATTTCGAGGATCTGGGTCGCCTCGGTGAGATTGCTGCCCATCGGCTTCTGGATCAAGGCCACGGCACCATCGGGCAGCGCCCTGAGCACGCCGGCGTGGTGAGCCGGGGGCGTCGCCAGATCGAAGACGGCGTCCTTGATTGACGCAGCTTCCTCGACCGACCGGTAAGCGGTGACGCCCCATTTCTGCGCCAGTTTTTCCGCCTTGGCCAGGTCGAGGTCGAAAAGCCCGGCAATCGGGAATCCGGCTTTCCCATAGGCCGGGAAATGCGCATCGCCGACGATCGAGCCGGCGCCGAAAATCACGATCGGCCTGGGCTTTGACGGCTGTGCCCAGGCCTGGGAGAGCGAGGCAGGATCGAAAATGTCATCAGTCATAATGGAAGACTTCGTCCATCGACGCCCACCACTCGCCCTCCTTGCGGGTCGGCAGCGGCTCCTGGCACGGCATGCAGAGCGCCCACCATTCCTGCGTCGTGGGATCGGCGGCCATCTTCGCCATGTCGGCGGCATAGTCGGTGCCGTGGTACTCGAAGGTGCTGAACAAAAGGTGCTCCGGTTCCCTCAGATAGATCGAATAATTCTTGATGTTGCAGGCGGAAATCATCTTGAGGACGTCCGGCCAGACGGCAGCGTGAAGCCGCACATACTCGGCGACTTTCTCCGGCTTGAGGCCGAGCACCATTCCCATTCGCTGCATGTCCGCCTCCTATTTTTCTATCGCCATGGTGAATTCCGCGATGCTCTTCGCCTTGATCGCATCCCAGTCCCAGTCGATGCCGATGCCGGGTTCGTCCGGTGCCAATGCGTGCCCGTCCTCGATACGCATTTTCTTGCCGGTCAGCTCGTCGAGCTGGGGAATATACTCGACATATCTGCCGTTCTGAACGGCGCATGTCAGGCTGACATGCAATTCCATCAGGAAATGCGGGCAGACCGGTATGTCGAACGCCTCGGCTGCATGCGCCACCTTCAGCCACGGCGTGATGCCGCCGATGCGGCCGACATCGACCTGCACGATCGAGCACGCGCCCTTCTGCATATATTCGCGGAAATGCCGGATCGAGTAGAGCGACTCGCCGACGGCGATCGGCGTCGAAGTCGCATTCGACAGGCGGATATGGCCGTCTATGTCGTCGGCCGGCAACGGTTCCTCGATCCAGGCGAGATCGAGTTCACGCAAGCGCTCTGCCCGGCGGACTGCCTCGTCGACCGAGAAGCCCTGGTTGCAGTCGGTCATGATTTCGTAGGAGTCTCCAACCGCCCGGCGCACCGCCGTCAGCCGGACAAGATCCTCGGAGCCGTGCGGCTTGCCGATCTTGACCTTCGAGCCGCGAAAGCCCTTGCCCTTGGCGGCCAGCGCATCCGCGACCAGCGCCTCGGTTTCGATATGCAGCCAGCCGCCTTCGGTCGTGTAGAGCGGGCAGCGGTCCTTGGCGCCGCCGGCCAGCTTCCACAGCGGCAGCCTCTGTTTCTTGGCCCGCAGATCCCAAAGCGCAGTGTCGATGGCCGCCAGCGCGATTGCCGTGATCGCGCCGATCGTCGTGGCATGGGTGGCGAACTCCAGCTCGTGCCAGATCGCCTCGATCATGTCGGCGTCGCGGCCGATCAGCCGCGGCGCAAGGTGGTCGGCCAGCAGCCGCATCACTGAGGAGCCGCCGGTGCCGATCGTGTAGCTGTAGCCGGTGCCGACCGCGCCGTCGGCGTCGGTGATGGTGACGATCGGTGTTTCCTGGCTGACAAAACTCTGGATGGCATCGGTGCGCTTGACCTTCGGCACCAGGTCGACCATCCGCAGTTCGATTTTCTCGATCTTTGCCATGATTTTAACCTCGCAATGTCCTGCCTGTTTCGGCGGAAAACAGATGGGCCTGCGACAGGTCCAGGCTCATCTTGACCCGGTCGCCGGCTTTCAGCGGCTTTGGATTGAGCATCCGCGATACCCAGTCGCTGCCGTTGAATTCGGCGAACACCAGCGTCTCGTTGCCGAGCGGCTCGGTGACGGTCACCGGTAGTTCTACCTGGTGGACGTCGACGTCTTCGCCGGAGCTGATGCCATGCCCGGTCGGATAGATGTCGTCGGGCCTGAGGCCGAACACCACTTTGTCGCCGGCCTCGATATTGGCCTTGAACTGGCTGGGCAAAGGCAGCCTCTCGCCGCTGGCGAACAGCAACTGTCCGTCGTCGACAACCGCCTCATGCAGATTCATCGGCGGCGAGCCGATGAAGCCGGCGACGAAGCGTGTCTGCGGCCGGCGGAAGACCTCGTCGGGTGTGCCGACCTGCTCGATGAAACCGTCACGCATGATGACGATACGGTCCGCCAATGTCATCGCTTCGACCTGGTCATGGGTGACGTAGATCACCGTCGACCGGACCTTGGCATGCAGCTTCTTGATCTCGGTGCGCATCTGCGTCCGAAGCTTGGCGTCGAGATTGGAAAGCGGCTCGTCGAACAGGAAGACGTCGGGATCGCGCACGATGGCGCGGCCCATGGCGACGCGCTGGCGCTGTCCGCCGGACAGCTGCGACGGCCGGCGGTCGAGCAATTGGTCGAGGCCGAGAATGCCGGACGCTTCGGCGACGCGACGGTCCATTTCTTCCTTCGCGGCGCCGGCTATCTTGAGCGAGAAGCCGAGGTTTTCGCGGACCGTCATATGCGGGTAGAGCGCGTAGGACTGGAACACCATCGAGATGTTGCGCGAGCGCGGCGGCAGGTCGTTGACCATGCGGCCGCCGATCTCGATGACGCCGTCGCTGATCGCCTCGAGGCCGGCGATCATGCGCAGGGTTGTCGACTTGCCGCAGCCGGACGGCCCGACCAGCGCGATGAACTCGCGGTCGGCGACCTCGAGGTCGATGCCGTGCACCACCGCCACCGGGCCGTAGCTTTTGGTGAGGTTCTTGAGCGATACAGTTGCCATGTCAGCCTTTCACCGCGCCGGAAGTGAGGCCGCCGACGAGGTGTTTCTGGACGATGAAGGTAAGCGTGAGCGCCGGTATGACCATGACCACGGCGAGCGCGCACATGCCGCGCCAGTCGATGGTGAATTCGGCTGTATAGTCGAGCAGGCCCACCGGCAGGGTCTTGGAGTTGATCGAGCGCGTCAGCTGCGAGGCGAGCGCGAACTCGTTCCAGGAGGTGAGGAAGGCAAAGATGCCGGCCGAGGCGATGCCCGGCCCGGCCAACGGAAACTCGACCTGCCAGAAGGCCTGCCAGCGCGTGCAGCCGTCGATCTGCGCGGCTTCGGCGAGATCTTTCGGCACCTGGCGGAAAAAGCCGTCGATCAGCCAGACGGTGAACGGCACGTTGAGCGCGACATAGACCAGGATCAGCCCGAAATGCGTGTCGATGATGCCGAGCCGCGCAAAGACGAAGAACAGCGGCAGCGACAGTGCGATGCCGGGCACCGTGCGCGTCAGCATCAGGCCGAGGAACATCGCCGATTTGGCGCGAAAGCGGTAGCGCGCAAAGGCGTAGCCGCCGGCCATGCCGATGACGATGGCGATCACCGTCGAGGTCACCGAGATGATCAGCGAATTGCGGAAGTAGTCGAGCACCGGAATGCCGCCCTGGCCGACGCCGCTGAACATGGCGATGTAGGCGTCGAGCGAGAGTTGCTGCGGGATCCACACCGGCGGCTTGGCCATGATTTCGACGGTCGGCCGCAGCGACGACAGCACGATCCAGATGCCGGGCAGGCAGATGACCAGCATGGCCAGGAACAGTCCGATGCCGTGAACGATTCCGAGCGCTTTGTTGCCGACGCGATGCAGGCTGTTCTGGTCCATCCTCACCACTCCGCCGCGATCTGCGTGCGCGCTGCGGCGAGCTTGCGGTAGAAATAGACGGTGAACAGGATCGACAGCAGGATCGAGAAATAGGCCATGGCATTGGCCATTCCCATCCTGGCATCGCTGTAGGCGGTGCGGGCGACCAGCGTCCAGACCAGTTCGGTGCGGCCGGCGGGGCCGCCGTCGGTCATGATCTTGACGATGTCGTAGGCGCGCGCGACGTCAAGCGAGCGGATGGTCATGGCGATAAAGGCAAACGGCATGATGAACGGCCAGGTGACATAGCGGAATGTCTGCCACGGCGTGCAGCCGTCGACGCGGGCCGCCTCGACCGGTTCGCGCGGCATCGCCAGCAGCCCGGCCAGGATCAGGATCGCGAACACCGAAGTCGACGACCAGATCTCGGCGATCAGGATGGCGATGAAGGCGAGATTGCCGTCGATCAGCCACGGGATGGCGCGATCGGTCAGGCCGAGCCCCTGCAGGGCGTTGTTCACCAGGCCGATATTGTCGTTGAACATGAATTTGAACTGGAAGCCGACGAGGATCGGCGAAAACATCATCGGAAACATCATGATGGTGCGCAGGATCCGCTGGCCGCGCGATGCCTTCTCCACCAGCAGCGCCAGCCCGAGCCCGATCAGCATTTCCAGGTTGAGCGCCACCGTCAGCAGCACCACGGTGCGGGCAAAGGCGACCCAGAAAGCGCGGCTGGTCAGAATGGTGACGTAGTTGCGCGCGCCGATGAAGACCCAGAACGTCTCCGGCCTGGTCAGCCGGAACGGCGTGAAGCTGGAATAGAGCGAAAGCAGCAGCGGCACCACCACCACGGCCGCCAGAACGATCACCGCCGGCAGCAGGAGCAGCAATGGCGGCGAAGGTCTCCAGCCTTTCATGGCTATCCGGTTCTGGTTGGTGCCCGGACACCGAAGGCCGCCATCGGCGAGCTGGGATCAAGACAAAGCGTGTTGCGCATGGTTCGCAAAAAGTTCGGGGGCGCCGCCCTTCGATGAGCGCGGCGCCCCCTTGGGAGAATGGTCAAAGCTTGCCGGCGTCCTCGAGGATTTGCATGGCCTTGGCGGCAGCGTCGTCCAGTGCCTGCTTGGAGGTCTTGTCGCCAAGGATGGCGGCCTGCAATTCGGGATAGACGGCGTTGGAGATTTCGATCCATTCAGGTGTCTGCGGCACGGCAAAAGCGTGCTTTGCCTCTTCCTGGAAAGCCGCCAGCACTTCCTTCTTGTAAGGATCGCTGGCCGCCTGCTGGATATCCCAGTCCCACACCGCCGTGCGGGTCGGCAGTGGGCCGCTTGCCGCCTCGAGCTTCTGGCTGTCCTCATTGGTCAGGAACCAGACCAGCGACGCCGCGGCTTCCTTGCTGGCGCAGTTTTCGGTGACCGAAAATCCGTGGTGCCCCGACCAGCCCGTGCGAATGCCTGCCGATCCCTTCGGCGCCACCTTCACCCCGACATTGCCGGCGACCTTCGACGACTTCGGATCGTTGAAGAAGCCTGCCCAGCCCGGCCAGTCGAGGTTGATGGCGACGGTGCCGGAGGCAAAGCCCTGGCCGAGATCGTCCCACAGATAGTTGGTGGTGCCGGCCGGCACCGCCTTAGCCTTGTAGAGATTGACGAACCAGTCGAGCGCGTGCACGCCGGCTTCCGAGTTGAAGGCCGGCTTGCCATCCTTGTCGAGGTATTCGCCGCCGTCGGCGATGAGCATCTCGTAAAAGCGGCCGTTGATCGCCTCTTCCTTGCCGGCGAACTGGGTGCCGTAGAAATCGGGCGGGCTGGCGAAGAATTCCGCCTGCTGGGCGACCTCGTCCCAGGTGTCGGGCGGTGTCAGCTCCTTGCCGTACTTGGCCTTGTAGGCGGCCTTCTTGGCTTCGTCCTGATAGAGGCTCTTCTGGTAATAGAGCGCCGAGACGTCGAACTGCGCGCGCGGCAGCATCACCAGCTTGCCGTCGAGCGTCGAGGCCTTGATCGTCGACGGCACGAAGGCGTCGATCTCCTCCTTCGGCAGCAGCTTGTTGAGGTCGGTGTAGATATCAGGATATTGCGGCGCGAAGGACGAGTGATTCGACCCAACGCACCAGTTGATGCTGCCGGAGGCGATGTCCGACTTGATTTCCTTATCGAGCTCGAAGTGGTTTTTCTTCGAGATCACGTTGACCTTGGCGCCGGTCAGTTTTTCCCATTCGCCGATGCGCGCGTACAGCCCTTCATATTGCTGGCCGCCGATCAGCTTGGCGTCGATGGTGACGCCGTCGAATTCGCCGGGCAGGTCGGCAGCAAGGGCAGTCGCACCCAGTGCGAGCAGCGTTACGCCGGCCGACAGGCCGCAAAACAGTTTCGTCATGGTATCCTCCCAAGAGTCTGCGTCGATCCATAGCGAGGGCGGATCGGCAGCTTCATTCATATACAAACAAAACATTTATAGGATCGTCAAGCCGAAAGTTCTTCCGGAAGCAATGCCGTTATGCGTATATGAAAAATGCAATTCACTGGAGAAGCGGAATGGCAGAGGACGAGGAAGACGACCGCTATCGAGCCCCGGCGCTGGACAAGGGGCTCGACATTCTCGAGCTGCTGGCCGGTGTCGATGGCGGCCTGACGCAGGCGGAAATCGCCAAGAAGCTCGACCGCAGCCCGAACGAGTTCTACCGCATGCTGGACCGGCTGGTGCGGCGCGGCTACGTCACGCGGCCGGATGGCGACCGTTATTCGCTGACGCTCAAGCTGTTTGGCCTGGCGCAGCTGCACGCGCCGGTGCGCCGGCTGGTTTCCTATGCGACGCCGCTGATGCGCGAGCTGGCAGAAACCTCGCAGCAGGCAAACCAGCTCGTCGTCTTCGATCGCGGCTCCGCCGTGGTGATCGCACAGCAGGAGGCGCCGGATTACTGGGGCATCTCCATCCGCGTCGGCTCGCATATCAGCCTGTTCGACACCGGCTCCGGCCATGTGCTGCTGGCGTTCCGCCCGCCGGAAGAGCGGCAGATGATGATCTCAGAACATCTGCGCAGCACCGACAAGCCACCGCAATCGCCGGAATTCTTCGCCCGCCTCGACCAGATCCGGGAACGCGGCTACGAGATGATGGCATCGATGCAGACCGCCGGTGTCTTCAACCTGTCGACACCGGTTCTTGGTTCGGACGGCAGGGCGATCGCCGCGCTGTCGATCCCCTACATAACCCTGGTCAACGCACCCAAGGCGCCCGACATTACGAGGACGATTGAGCTGCTGCTGGCAGCGACCGAAAAGCTGTCGCAACTGGCGGGATCGACCGTCAAGCAATCGCGATGAATTCTTATTTGAATGAAGAATTTCTCCGTGAGATGATCTCGAAGTCGCCAAGGAGGAGCGCGCCACCATGATCTTCGACACCCATCTGCACCTGATCGACCAGTCCGCGCTGCGCTATCCCTGGCTGGCCGGCGTGCCGGCACTCAACCGCGATTTCTCCTATGACGAATATGCAGTCCAGGGCCGCCGCGCCGGCATCGAGGGCGCATTGCATATGGAGGTCGATGTCGATCCTGCCGACATCGAGGCTGAAACCAGCCGTGTCAAAGCGCTGTCGCGGGAAAAGGCCAGCTTGCTGCGGGGGGCAATTGCCTCCTGCCGTCCGGAAGAGCCCGGCTTTGCCGCCTATCTCGAGCGCCAGCGCGCCGATCGTTTCGTCAAGGGCTTTCGCCGCGTGCTCCACGTCGTGCCGGATGAACTGTCGGAAGGTGCGCTGTTTCGCGAAAACATCAAGCGGCTAGCCGGCAGCGGCCTGACTTTCGACCTCGTCGTTCTGCCGCACCAGATCCCCAAGGCGATCGCACTCGCCGATCTCGCGCCGAATGTGCAGTTCGTGCTCGACCATTGCGGCGTGCCCGACATCAAGGGCGGTGCCGAGCACCCCTGGCGCGAGCACATGGCGGAGATCGCGCGGCGCCCGAACGTCGTCGGCAAAATTTCCGGTGTGGTCGCCTATGCGGATGCCGGATCCTGGACTGTCGAAACGCTTCGTTCCTATGTCGAGCACACCATCGAATGCTTCGGCTGGGATCGCGTCGTCTGGGGCAGCGATTGGCCGGTGTGCACGCTTGGCGGTGGGCTTGCGACCTGGATTGCGGCAACGCATGCGCTGCTTGCCGGCACCAGCACCGATGAACGGCAGCAACTGCTGTCCGGCAACGCCAAGCGGCTGTGGAGTTTGTAGAGCATTTTGCAGCCAAGTGGAATCGGGCGTCGCACAAATGCGGCTATAACGAATAGGTGGCCTCAGATCGTCGCCGACACGTGCCGCTCGCGACCGTAGAGCGAAACCAGGAGCACGATGACCAGGCCAAGTGCCGCCTGCACGGTCGAGGGCCGGAAGCCCAGGCCGATCAGCAGCGTGTTGATTTCCGTCAGCACCAGCACGCCGGCAATGGTGCCGAAATAGCTGCCGCGGCCGCCGACAAGGGCGGCGCCGCCGACCACCACTGCCGCGATCGTCTGGAACAGATAGGGCTGGCCGACATCGCCATAGGCAGAGCCGGTGAAGCCGAGCAGCAGCACGCCGGCTGCGGCGGCGAAGAAGGCGCTCGCGGCATAGGTCACGGTCCACATGCGGACTGGATCGATCAGCGCCAGCGGCGCAGCACCTGGATTGCTGCCTAGGGCGTAGAGACGGCGGCCGTATGGCGTGCGCGCCAGCACCAGCGCCACCAGCAAGGTCAACACCGCGACGCATGGCACCAGCCCCGGCACCGGCAGCGGTCCGACCGAACCGCCGATCGAAACGAAGGCGGAAACCGCGGCAGGCGCCGATCCGGATGGAAAGCCACCGGTCCACAACAGGACGGCACCTTGCACGATCATGCCAGTGCCGAGCGTGACGATCAGCGGGTGGATATCGAGCCCACGTGAGATCAGGCCGTTCAGCGCCCCGATCAGTATGGCGAGCGCGACGACGACTGCGCAGACAAGAGCAAAATTCCAGCCGCCGCCGTAGAGCTGTGCGGCAACGACATTGGCAAAGCCGATGATGAAGGGGATCGACAGATCGATACCGCCGAGAATGACGACTAGCGTCTGGCCGATCGATGCCACCGCCAGCAGCGAGGCAATCACCAGCAGCGCCCGGATGGCGAACGGCTGGGAGTAGCCCGGGATGAGCAAGGTGCCAAGGAGATGCAAGGCGACAGCGACGGCAAAGGCACCGGCGACGCGGGCATTGGTGGATTGGAACCAGGTCTGGCGCATGCTTCTCAGCCTTTCCCTCCCGAGAGCCGTTCCTGCAGCGCCGTCATGATGACGGCCACAACCAGGATCGCGCCATAGGCGATCTGCAGCACATAGGTGGAGACGTTGAAGGCGGTCAGCACGCTCTGCAGCAGGAAGATGTCGATAGCGCCGATGGCGGCGCCGGCGAGCCCGCCGCGCCCGCCGGCAAGGCTGACGCCGCCGAGCGCCACCGCGGCAATCGCGATCAGCGTGTAGGTTGGCCCGATATTGGGGTCGGCCGAACCGATCAGCGCGGTCAGCATCAGGCCCGCGCAGGCGGCAAGTATGCCGGTCATGACATAGGCGATGAAACGCACTTTGGTGACTGGAACGCCGGCCGTGTAGGCGGCGCGATCGTCGCTGCCCACCGCCATCAGCTGGTCGTAGTAAGGCGTCTGTCGCACCAGCCACCAGAACAGGAAGATCAGCGCCAGCGGCAGTGCCGACCAGGTTCCGGCCATTGCCTTCAGCCAGCCCGGCGCCGGCCCGATCGGCGCCGGCAGGACGGTCAGCGTCATGCCGGTGAGGATCAGATAGGTGCCGAGCGTCGCAACGATCGGCTGGATGCGGACGATGGTCGCCAAGAAGCCGTTGGCAGCGCCGACGATCGCGCCGATCAGAAGCGCCGCCGGCACGATGACCAGCGGCGAAGACATGCCAAGCCTGAGAAACAGCAGCTGGATCACCATCGCATTGACGAAGCCCATCAATGGCCCGACGGAAATGTCGATGCCGCCGCGCCCGGCGAGGATCACCGGAGCCGAGGCGACCGCTGCGCCGATCAGCGGCGCGGCGAGCCCGATCAGCGCGCCCCAGGCGGCAGGATGGAAGCGCGCCGGATTGAGCAGCAGATTGACCGCGATCAGGATGACCAACAGCACTGCCGCAAAGCCAGCGCCGCGCCATCGCGCCGCCATGCCCCGCAACCCGCTCATGCCGCGCGCCCGAACATGGCGGCGATCACCGTATCGCTTTTCATCGCGTCTCCGGTGATTTCAGCCGCCACCTGCTGTTCGCGAAATACCAGCACGCGATGGCAAAGCAGCAGGATCTCCTCGATCTCGCTCGACAGGATGACGAGAGCCATGCCGTCCGCCGCCAGTCCACGAAACACATCGTAGAGGACATGTCGCGTCGCCACGTCGACACCGCGCGTCGGATCATTGAGGAGCAGGATCGCCGGCTCCAGTGCCAGTGCACGGGCCAGCAGCACCTTCTGCTGGTTGCCGCCGGAAAGCGTGGTGATCGGGGCGTCCGGCCGTGGCGCGATGATCGACAGTCTGTCCCGATAGCGTTCATAGCGCTGCCGCCGCGCGGCCAAGCTGAGCAGGCCGAAACGCATATCGCGCGACAGCGTCGAGACGGCAAAATTGTCGAGCACCGATTGGGTCGGAAAAATGCCGGTGGTGCGCCGGTCGCGCGGCAAATAGGCGATGCCGCCGGCGACCGCCTTGCGGAAATTGGTGATCGCGCGCGCTCCGGTTGGCGCCTCGACGGTCACCTCGCCGCCGGCCGGGCGTTCCAGGCCGGCCAGCACTTTCAGGAACCGCTCCTGTCCGTGGCCGTCGAGGCCGGCAAGGCCGACGATCTCGCCCGGCGCAATGGTTTGCGTCACGGGGCTTGCGCCCGGCGCGATCACCAGGCCACGCACCGAAAGGCTGGCGCGATCAGCCATGCGCCAGCTCCGCCGCCGTGCGTGGCGCCATCGCTCTGAGAAGTTCGGATGCGGTGGACGTGCCGCGTTCCTCAGTCGTCACCACGCTGCCGCCGCGCAGCACGGAAATCCGGTCGGAAAGCGACATCACTTCGTCCATGCGATGGGTGATGAACAGGATCAGGCAGCCTTCGGAGGCAAGCTTGCGCATCATGGCAAAGACCGCCTCGCGATCGGCAAAGTCGAGCGCCGCCGTAACCTCATCAAGGATGAGAATGCGCGGGCTGCGCACCACGGCGCGGGCAAGCACTACCAATTGCTGAACCGCCAGCGGCAATTGCCCGGCCAACTGGTCGAGCGGGATCTCGGTCACCGCGAAGCGCTTCAGCACCGCTTGCGCGCGCTGCCGCCGCTCGGCGCGCGGCACGGTGCGCGTCAGCAAGCCGTCGAGGCCGAGCAGGATGTTGTCGGTCACCGAACGGTCAGGCGCGATCAGCACTTCCTGGAACACGGTGGCCAACCCGGCGGTCTGGAACGCCGCCGGCGAGAGGCCGGTAAAGGGCGCTCCGTCGAGCAGGATCGCGCCGCTGTCCTGCTGCACGATCCCCGACAGCAGCTTGACCAGGGTGCTCTTGCCCGAACCGTTCTCGCCCAGGATGGTGTGGATCGTGCCGGCGCGGAATGCGATGGAGGCATTGGCCAGCGCAATCGTTTCGCCGTAGCGTTTCGAGATGGCCTGGACTTCCAGCATGAGCAATCCTGATGGAGAAAGCCGGCACCGCTGGTGCGGAGCCGGCCCTCGTAAATGCTACTTGGCGCAGGCGTCCGGCACCTTCGAATAATCCCAGCCCTTGGTCGGTGCCGGATTGGTGAAATAGGCATCGAGCCATTCCTCCGGCATCGGATCCTTCGGCGGGACCGGGAAGATCGAGACGGCGTCCGGCGTCATGCAGTCCTTGTACCAGGCGCCGAGGTCGGCATTGTGGACCGGCGGAATCGGGATCAGCAGCGTATTGAGCTTCGGCTTCTGTCCGTCGAGCATGCGCACGCCGACACGAAACAGCGTCTCGGCCGTCCAGTGCGGCAGAACCGCATGGCCTTCGAAGCGGTATTTGTCGGGATTGGCCTTCCAGTAGCCGAGCGCATCGCCGGTGATCGAGCCGGTGATCAGCGGGGCAGGGCGGCCGGCCTCGGCAAAGGCCTCGGCAACGACGCGGCTTTCGCTGCCCGTCGTCCACACCGCATCGATCGGCGCCGGATTGGTGGCGATTGCCTGCAGCACCGCCGTCTTGGTAACGTTCGCCGTCCAATTGCCGTTGACGCTGCGCGAGACCTTGAGCTTTGAATTTTCGGCCAGCGCCTTGTCGGCACCCTGGCGCTCCTGCACGACGATCGGGTGACCGGCAATGCCTTCGACCAGAAGCACGCTGCCGCCGTCCGGCATTGCTTTGCCGATTGCGGTCATCATGTCGTAGCCCCAGCGGGCATAGTTGGAATCGACATTGATCGCATTCGCGCTGGTCACCGACCCAGCTGCCGTGATGAAGGGGATGCCGGCTTTGGCTGCGGCATCGATGGCATCGTCCAGCGCCGTCGCCGAGCCGGGGATCGAGGTGATGATCGAGCATTTTTTGTCGATGAAGGCGCGGATCTGGTTGATCTGCTGACTGGCATCATTGTTGGAATCCGACACCTCGAAGCTCGCCACGGTGCCGTCGGCGATCAGGCCGTCGACCAGCCGCTTCAACTCCTTGGTGACGGTGACGCGCCACGGATTGCCCTGGTAGGACTCTGAGTGGCACCATTTCCACGGCTTTGACGGCGGCGTGAAATTATCCCAGGCCGACGGCAGCACCTTTTGCGGCGCACCGTCATATTGTGCCTTCAGTTCGGTCGGCAATCCAGCAATCACGCCCGAAACGTCTTGAGCGCAGGCTATGGTCGTGACCGATGCAAGTGCGGTTGCGGCCATAAGGCCGCGGATCAGGCTGTTCATGTTCTCCTCCGTTCGGTTGTTTCAGGCTCCTCCGCCGGCAACGCCGGACACCTGCGTCGAAAGGCTCTCCCGAAACAGGCGATTGAGACCGGCAACGACGCGAGCGGCATTGTGCCTTTCGCTCAGGCCGAGATTGATGCGATCGGACGCCGCCTGCTGGAAGGCCATGTAGCCATCATGCCGCGGCCTCACCCAGGCACCTTCGAGCGTGGCCCGGGTGTCCTTGTAGAAATTGCCGGCGGCGGCATTGACGGCGGCATCCGCCCAGGCCGCGGCGTGGCCGGGCTGGCCGCCGGCCGCGGCGTCGGGGCCACGCCGCACGGCGCCGCTGGTGATCCAGTAGGCTAAGTCGATTGCTTCCTGTCCGGCCTTCGAGACGGCCGACACGGCGATGCCGGTCCCGCCGAGCGCCGAGCCTTTGGGGCCGGCATTGCCAGCGGCCGGGATATCCGCGAAAGCCAGGCGGTTGGGTCGAAACCCGGCGATGGCATAGGAGACATAGCCATAGATCAGCGGCGCGCAGGCGATCCGCGAGCCGGATCCGGCCATTTGCTCCAGAACCGCGATCGGATCCATGCCAAGACAGGCCGGGTCGACGAGGGCTGCGATCTCGCACATCATCTCGAAGGCCTGCTTGCCCGCTGCCGGGTCCACATGGTCGCCAGGGCCTTCACCGGCGGGCCGGCCGAGATTGCCGGCAAGCGTGTAGAACACCATCAGCGAATGCGGCGGCCTGAGCGGCAACAGCACGTGGCCTTGCCGCGCCAGATCGAGGGCATCGGCCCAGTTCGCCGGCGCAGCCGAAAGCATGTCGGGCCGCCATGCCTGCACCTGGCTGGCCGCGTCGATCGGAAACGCCCACTGCCGGCCTTGCCAGTTGTAGCTCGGATAGGACCGGCCGACACTGCCCGCCGCAAGTGCCGCACGTTCGGCTTCCCGGCCGGTGACATCGAGCGGCGCCAGGCAATTCTCGGCGGTGATCTGGCCGACATGCGGATGGTCGACGACGATCAGGTCGTAGGCACGGGCCAGTTCCTCGACCGGGAAGGATTCGAAATCCTGCAGCGAGCGCTTGTCCCATTCAACGGCGATGCCAGTTTGTTGCTTCCACAGTCTCGAACAGGCGACCATCGGGTCATAGCCGCGCGGATGGCTCCAGGTCATGCCTTTGAGCGTGACGTCGCTCACAGCCCGAACTCCGCGCGGATTTTTGCGCTGTGCTCGCCGATGCGTGGCGCGGCCCGCTCGACCTTCGCGCGGATGCCGTCGATCCTGAGCGGCGAGCGCGTGGTGAGGATCGAAACGTCATCCTCGCGCGTCACCGTCTGCAGCATGTCGAGGACCTGGAAGCCTTCGCTGGCCATCATTTCCGGCCAGCTCAAAACCTTGGCGCACCAGATGTCGGCAGGCTCGAGAATGGCAAGCCATTCGTCGACCGTCTTCGTTGCGATCTTTTGCGCGATGATCGCCTTGATCTCGTCGCGGGCGGTGAACCAGGTCGACGGCTGGTCGCGATAGGGCGCAAGCTCCTCGAGCCCGAGGAGATCGGCGAGTTTCGAGATCGGCGTCATGGCGATCGCCAGATAGCCGCCCTTGGCCGGATAGACGCCGTAGGGCGCCGAGAGATAGGCGTGCGCGCTGCGGAAGCTCGACCGCCGCGGCAGCCGGCGCCCGTCATTGAGATGCGTGGTCAGCACCTCGAACTGGAAGTCGACCAGCGCTTCGAGCAGGCTGGTCTCGACATGGCTGCCCTTGCCGGTCACGCCGCGCCGCACCAGTGCGGCGAGGATGCCTTGCGCGGCGGCGGAGCCCGCCAGCATGTCGGCGATCGCCAGGCCGAAGGGCACCGGCCCTTGGTCCTCGTCGCCGTTCAGCCACATCACGCCGGAGCGGGCCTGCGCCAGCAGATCCTGCCCGGGCCGCTTGACCCACGGGCCTTCCTCGCCATAGCCGCTGATCGAGGCATAGACCAGGCGCGGATTGATCTTGCGCACCGCCTCGTAATCGAAGCCCAGGCGTTCGATGACGCCGGGCCTGAAATTCTGGATCAGCACGTCGGCCTTGGCCAGCAGGCCGCGCAGCGCCGCAAGGTCGGCCTCGTCCTTCAAGTCGATGGCAAGGCTTTCCTTGGCGCGGTTGATCGCATGGAAAATGGTGGAATCGCCGCCGATCTCGGTGTCGCTGAGATAAAGCCGGCGCGACAGGTCGCCGCCATCCGGCCGTTCGATCTTGATGACGCGAGCGCCGAGGTCGAGCAGTCTGAGCGAGCAGTAAGGCCCGGACAAGAACTGGCTCATATCGACAACGATGAGCCCGGTCAGCGGCAGTTCGGCAATGGCAGCCATTGCCTATTTCTCCGTCTTGCCGGCGAAATCGGCCGGATTGCGGTACTTCACCGTCTGCAGGTGCTCGCAATAAAGCACGAGCTCGCCTTCACCCTTGAAGACTTCATAGCTGGCGCGGATCAGCCCCATTTCCTTGTATTTTGGCTTCTTGTCGAGGTTGGAGCGGATCGAATAGATCGTGTCGCCTATGAACACCGGCTTGATAAAGCGCAATTTGTCGTAGCCATACGAAAAGGCGTTGATGCAGTTGGTGGCGACCAGCCCGAGCCCGGCCGAGAACACGAAAGCGCCGGCGACCAGCCGCTTGCCGAAAATGCCTTGCGTTTCGGCGAACATCTGGTCCTGCACGTATGGATGGATGTCGAGCACCAGCGTGTTGAAGAGATGGCTGTCGCCCTCGGCAATGGTCCGGCGCAGGGAGCGGATCTTCTGGCCGACCGGCCAGTCTTCGTAGAACCAGTTCTCGGCGTTCCAGACGGGAAGGTCGGCGTGATCCCTAGGCATGTTGGCGGGGTGTGTCGATGCCACGCCCACGGTTGGCGCGAAACCGCTCATGACGACTTCCTCTGGGAGCGGGAATCGTCCATCAGGGCGCGCCGCAGACCAGCGAAATGCATGATCGATCCTCCCGTCAATCTTCTTTTGTGAATAGTATTTTCACATATGGGGTTGTGTTGCAAGCGTGAACAGGCGAAATTTTGCCTGCTCCGTCGGGGCCAATGCCGGCGGAACAAGGGAGGAAGTGATGCAGAATGCCTGTCTGGTTTTCGTCGGCAGCCTCAATCGCGACGCCCCGTATTTTCAGGGCGCGCGCGGCATCGGGCTGGGTGTCTACAGTTTCGACGAAGGGAGGCTGCAGACGAAGAAACTGGCCGAGACGGGAGACATCGACAATCCCACCTTCCTGTCGGTGACGCCGGACGGCTCCCACATCTATGCCAACTCAGAAGTGTTCACCTGGCGCGAAGGGGTGGTCTCGGCCTACCGTTTCGACAGACAGACCGCCACGTTGTCCTACATCAACAAGCAGCCGACGCTGGGCAGCATCACGGCGCACAACACCATCACGCGCGACCGGACGAAGCTGCTGGTCGCCAATTACCGCATGGGCGAGGGCGGCCCCGATCGCTCGGTCGTGGTCTATGGGTTGGGTGAGAATGGCGGCCTGACAGCGCCGTTGTCGAGCGTTGCCCATAGCGGGACCGGACCAGATCCTGCCCGCCAGGAGCGGCCGCATGCCCATAGCGTAACCGAGACGGTTGCCGGCGGCATGGCGATCGTCGCTGACCTCGGCATCGACCGGCTGGTGTCCTATCGCATCGGCTCAGACGGCAGCCTGACGAAGCTCGCCGAGTCGGCGCTTGCGCCAGGCGCGGGTCCGCGCCATCTCGCACTGCATCCGGGCGGTCGCTTCGTGTTCGTCATGAACGAGCTGGATTCGACGGTTGTCTCGCTGGCGCTGGACGAAGCATCAGGCAAGCTTACGGTGATCGACAGCAAGCCGGCCGTGCCGCCCGAGGCGCGCGACGGCAATCACTGCGCCGACATCCAGATCTCGCCTGACGGCCGCTTTCTCTACGGCTCCAACCGCGGTCATGACAGCATCGCCGTGTTTTCGGTCGACCAGCAAACCGGCAGGATTGCCCTTGTCGACTATACGCCTTGCGGCGGTGCCACGCCGCGCAATCTGGCACTGACGCCCTCGGGCGGCCATCTGTTCTCGGCCAACCAGAATGCCGACCGCATCTCTATTTTCGCCCGTGATGCCGCAACCGGCCGGCTGACCGACACCGGCCGATCCATCGAAATTGGCACGCCGATGTGCGTGAGGATCGTGCGTTGACGCGATCTCAGAACTCGAGCGCCTGCCTGAGTGCCGGGCCGCTCCTGACGCGCAGATCGAGGTCGGCCTCGATATGGTCGATGTGGTGCAGCATCAGCGCGCTGGCGCGTTCGGCATTGCCATTTTCCAGCGCCTCGAGGATCTGCGTGTGTTCGTTGTGGCCGCAGCTCGAGATGCCCGAGCGGCCATAGAGTGCGATCACCAGCGATGAACGAGCGACCAATTCCTCCATGAAGCGCTGCAGGATGACGTTTCCCGCGACCGACGCCAGAAGCAGGTGAAAATCCCCCGACGCCTTGATCTCCGATCGCCTTGCGTTCGGTCCGCGTTCGGCGATGAAACGGCCTTCTTCGTCGAGCTGGGCCTTGAACGCGGCGACATGCGCCGGCGTCATCCGTCCGGCGGCGGCAATCGCGATGCCTGGTTCGATGAGCCGGCGCGAAGCAAAAACCTGCCGCGCTTCCTCCGGCGACGGATTGGCGACGAAGGCGCCGCGATTGCGCTCGGTGCGCACCAATCCCTCGAAGGAAAGCATCTGCAGTGCCGCACGCGCCACGGTGCGGCTGACATCGAACAGCGTGCCGACTTCGCCTTCGGAAAGCTTTGTTCCCGGCGCCAGCCGGCGATCGACGATCGCGTCGCGCAACTGGTCGCGGATCGCCTGCGCGCGATCCTCGTTGGCGGCCTCGATAGCAGGGAAGGTCTGGTCGGCAATGTTCATGGCAGCGGTCCTGTGTTCTTCTACCCTGAATCGCATCGCTTGGACGAGAGACAAAGTGAATACAGAGATGAAAAAGATTGCATACGATCTTTGCGAAGATCGGCGGCAATCGCCTATAATTTGTGCATTGCACAAGGGCGACGTATCGGCAGCTATATAGAGGCGGCCCTGATTTCTTCGAGGATTCAGTCGGTTGGAGCGGCGGCGCGCAACTGGCACGCATGATGCTTTGGCTAATCCGACCAAAGGGGAAGCTGGATGTCCAAAGCCGCCGAAATCGACATTGTGTCCGTTTCGAAAGTCTATGGCGCGACGACTGCCGTCGAAGGCATCAGCCTGAAAATCCCTGCGGGAACCTATTGCTGCCTGCTCGGTCCGTCCGGCTGTGGCAAGACCTCGACGCTGCGCATGATCGCCGGGCACGAGAGCATATCGAGTGGCGACGTGCGTCTCGGCAACACAGTGGTCACCGACCTGCCGCCGGCCAGGCGCGGCACTGCCATGATGTTCCAGTCCTACGCACTGTTTCCGCATCTCGACCTGATCGACAATGTCGCCTTCAGCCTGAAGATGAAAGGCGTCGGCAAGGAGGAGCGCCGCGCCAAGGCACTCGACATGCTGAAGCTGATGCAGATGGAGGCCTATGCCAGCCGCCGCCCGGCGCAGCTTTCCGGCGGGCAGCAGCAGCGCGTTGCTCTTGCGCGCGCATTGATCACCGATCCCGAGGCGCTGTTGCTCGACGAACCGCTTTCGGCGCTCGATCCTTTCCTGAAGATCCGCATGCGAGCCGAACTGAAGAAGCTGCAGACGTCGCTCGGCATCACTTTCGTCCACGTCACCCACAGCCAGGAAGAGGCGATGGCGCTGGCCGACCTGATCGTGGTGATGAACGACGGCCGTATCGAGCAGGCGGCGCACCCTCGCACGGTGTTCGAGCGGCCGGCCACGGCCTTCGTCGCTCGTTTCATGGGCGACCACAATGTCATCTCCGGGCGCGTCGCCGGCAGTCGCGACGGCATGGTCGTTTTCGATGTGCCCGGCGGCGTCACGCTCGCCGCCAGCGGGCAGGGCAGGGAGACCGGGGAACCCATCGACACCGCCATTCGCACCGACCACGTGCGCATCGGCGAGCCGCCGGCAGCCGGGCTCGGCTTCACCGGCATCGTTTCAAACGTCGAGTACCGCGGTTCGACCGTGAAGCTCTCGGTCAATGGCGCCGGCGTCGAGGATTTCACCGTAATCGTCGACGACACCAGCTTCTTCGCCAAGCCGGTTGCCGTCGGCGACGCAGTGCCGATCGCCTGGGACGCCGAGGACGCGATCGTCCTTGGCCGTCTCGATTCCTGAAATCCAGCATAACCAACCACAACAGGGGAACTGAACATGACCAACACCACCGACAAGAAGACTGGAATATCGCGACGTTCGCTGCTCAAGACAGGTGCCGCCGCCGTCGGTTTCGCCGCCGGTTCCGGCGCCATATCAGGCTTTCCGACCATCTGGGCGCAATCGAACATCACGCTGCGCCAGTTCGGCACCGGCGTATCCAACCTCAATGCCATCGCCGACAAGTGCAAGGCCGACCTCGGCATCACGCTGGAGATGACAGCAACCGATTCCGACGCCGCCGCGCAGCGCGCCGTGACGCAGCCCGACAGCTACGACATCGCCGACATCGAATACTGGATCTGCAAGAAGGTGTTCCCGACAGGCGTCCTGCAGCCGATGGATGTCACCAAGCTGAAATATTACGACGAGCTGGTGCCGCTGTTCAAAACCGGCAAGCTGACGCCGGACAGCGTTATTGCCCAGGGCACCGCACCGCATACCGTCGGTTACGTCGAGGCGCAGGACAGCAAGGTTTTCGCCAAGGCGCCGACCAATTGGTTCACCATGGTGCCGACGATCTACAATGCCGATACGCTCGGCATCCGCCCCGACCTCGTCGGTCGTGACATCACCACCTGGGCCGACATCATGGATCCGGCCTTCAAGGGCAAGACCGCCATCCTCAACATCCCGTCGATCGGCATCATGGATGCGGCGATGATCATGGAAGCGACCGGCAACATCAAATACGCCGACAAGGGCAACATGACCAAGGAGGAGATCGACAAGACGATCGACTTCCTGATCAAGGCCAAGCAAGCCGGCCAGTTCCGCGCCTTCTGGAAATCCTTCGACGAGAGCGTCAACCTGATGGCTTCAGGCGAAGTGGTGATCCAGTCAATGTGGTCGCCGGCCGTGGCCGCGGTCCGCTCCAAGGGCATCGCGTGCCGGTTCCAGCCGCTCAAGGAAGGCTACCGGTCCTGGGGTGGCGGGCTTGGCCTGGCAGCCCATCTCTCCGGCGCCGAACTCGATGCCGCCTATGAATACATCAACTGGTACACGTCCGGCTGGGTTGGCGGCTATCTCAACCGCCAGGGCTATTACTCGGCCAACATGGTGTCGGCCAAGAAGTTCATGTCCGAGGACGAGTGGGGCTACTGGATCGAAGGCAAGCCGGCAAAGGGCGATATCCTGTCGCCGGACGGCAAGGTCATGGAAAAGGCTGGCGCCGTGCGTGACGGCGGCTCGTTCGAAGAGCGCATGGGCAAGGTCGCCTGCTGGAACTCGGTCATGGACGAGGACCGCTACATGGTGAAGCGCTGGAACGAGTTCATCGCTGCTTGATGCCCTCTGCCTTCTCCCCTTGTGGGAGAAGGTGGATTGGCGCGCAGCGCCAAGACGGTTGAGGGGTGCTGGACGGAGCACTGTTGGTGCCAAGCTGGAACACCCCTCATCCGACCGAGCTTCGCTCGGCCACCTTCTCCCACAGGGGGAGAAGGGAACACCCCTCAGTCGCATCGCCGACTTCGACCGAGATATAGATGGCAGTAGCGCTCGAACAATCCACGCACGTTACGTCTGCAAAGCCTGCCAGACGTAGGCGCTCCTTTGCCGGAGTCGCACCCTATCTCCAGGCGGCACCGCTGGCGCTGATCCTCGGCGCGTTCCTCCTGCTGCCGATCCTGATGATCGCCGTGGTCTCATTCTGGGATTACGATTTCGCGGCGATGTATCCGGATTTCCTGACCACCAATTATTCCGACACGCTCGGCTCCTGGGTCACCTGGAAAACCTACCTGAATACGCTGAAATACGCCGCCATCGTCTGGGCGCTGACGCTGTTCATCGGTTTCTGGGTCGCCTATTTCCTTGCCTTCCATATCAGGACCACGGCCATGCAGATGGTGCTGTTCCTTGTCTGCACGGTGCCGTTCCTGACCTCCAACATCATCCGCATGATCTCGTGGATTCCGGTGCTTGGCCGCAATGGCCTGGTCAACTCGACGCTGGTGCAAATGGGGCTGATCCCGAAGCCGATCGAATGGCTGCTCTATTCCGAATTCGCCGTGGTGCTGGCCATGGTGCATCTCTATACGCTGTTCATGGTGACGCCGATCTTCAACACGCTGATGCGCATCGACAAGTCGTTGATAGAAGCCGCGCGCGACGCCGGCGCTTCCGGCTGGCAGGTTCTGTGGAACGTCGTCATTCCGCTCGCCAAGCCCGGCATGGCGATCGGCACCATTTTCGTCGTCACCCTGGTGATGGCCGACTTCTCGACGGTGCAGGTGATGTCCGGCGGGCAGAGCGCCTCCGTCGCGCTGATGATGAAGAACCAGATGTCGCTGCTGCAATATCCGGCAGCCGCCGCCAACGCCGTCGTGCTCTTGGTGCTGGTGCTGCTGATGGTCGCGGGCATCCTGCGCATCGTCGACATCCGCAAGGAGCTGTGAGGCGATGAGCCAGGACAAGCGCACCCTCGAATTCTATGTGTTGGCGGCGTTCTTCGGTCTTTTCGTGTTGTTCCTCTACGGCCCGCTTTCGGCGATCCTGATCCTCTCTTTCCAGGGCGAGAACGGCGGTCTGACATTTCCGCTGAACGGCGTGTCGCTGCACTGGTTCGCCAATTTGTTCGAGCGCCAGGCGGTCGGCGACTTCGGCGGCAGCTTCAAACGCTCGCTCGTCCTTGGCCTGATGGTGATGGTCGTCACTGTCGCCGTGTCGCTGCTCGCCGGCCTGGCCTTCCGGCAGAAATTTCGCGGCGCAACCGCACTGTTCTATCTGGCCGTCGCCAGCCTGGTCGTGCCGTCGATCATCATCAGTCTCGGCATCGGCGTCGTCTTCCAGCAGATCGGCTTCCGCCCCGCCTGGTACACCTCCGCTTTCGGCGCCCATCTGACCTGGACCTTGCCTTTCGGCGTGCTGATTATGTTTGCTGTCTTCAACCGGTTCTCGCCAGCCTATGAGGAAGCCGCGCGCGATCTCGGAGCATCGTCGTGGCAGACCTTTGCGCATGTCGTGCTGCCGATGATCGCGCCCAGCCTGATCGGCGTCGGCCTGTTCGGCTTCACTCTGTCATATGACGAGTTCGCCCGCACGCTGATGACATCGGGCACGTTCAACACGCTGCCGCTCGAAATCTACGGCATGACGACGAATGTCACGACGCCGGTGCTCTATGCGCTGGGCACCGTGACGACCGTGTTTTCCTTCCTGGTGATCTTGCTGACGCTCGGCGCAATCGTCTATGTCGGCCGCCGCCGCGAGCGTGCCTGACCGTGCAGATCCTCGTCGTCAATCCGAACACCACCGCCAGCATGACCGAGACTATCGCGGTCGCCGCCCGATCGGTCGCTGCTCAATCGACGAAGATCGTTGCCGTCACCTCTACGATGGGCCCGGTGTCGATCGAAGGCTATTACGATGAAGCGCTTGCCGTGCCCGGCCTGCTGGTCGAGATCGCCGCCGGCGAACGCTCGGGCGCGCAAGCCGCGATCATTGCCTGTTTCGACGACACCGGCCTCGATGCCGCGCGCGCCATGGCCAACATTCCGGTCATCGGCATTTGCGAGGCATCGCTCAGCACGGCCTCGTTCATCGCCCAGCGCTTCACCGTCGTCACCACCACCGGACGTTCGCGCGTGCCGGTCGAAGGGTTGGTGCAGCGCTATGGCATGGCAGGGCGCGCGCGTGTGCGTGCCGCCGACATCCCGGTTCTTGCCCTCGAAGATCCGGCGTCCGACGCACTGCTCAGGCTGCGCAACGAGATTGCGCGCGCCATCGACGAGGATCGCGCCGAGGCGATCGTGCTCGGCTGTGCCGGCATGGCCGATCTGGCGGCGGCGCTGCAGCGGGAATTCGGGCTTCCGGTCATCGACGGCGTGGGCGCTGCCGTGAAACAGGCCGAGGCATTGATCGCCCTTGGCCTGACGACATCCAAGCGCGGCGCCTATGCAAGCCCGTTGGCAAAGTCCTATCATGGCGCGTTGAAATCCTTCGCGCCTGGCGCCGCCGAGTGATCGCAATGCCCCGAACGATCCGAACGCTCGCACGTGAAGAAGTGCAAACCCTTGTCGATTGGGCGGCGGCGGAAGGCTGGAATCCCGGCCTTAACGATGCCGCGCTGTTTCAGGCAGCCGACCCGCAGGGCTTCATCGGCGCCTTTATCGATGGCGAGATGGCGGCCGGCATTTCGGCCGTTGCCTATGGCGACGGTTTCGGCTTCATCGGACTCTACATCTGCCGGCCGGACAAGCGTGGCCAAGGCCATGGCAAGGTCGTTTGGGATGCCGGCACGGCGCGGCTCGGCAAGCGCACGATCGGCCTCGACGGTGTCGTCGAACAGCAGGCCAACTACCGCAGCATGGGTTTTGCACCGGCCTACCGGACGATCCGGTTCATGGGGTCACCGAATGTCCCGGCAGCCGTCGGCAACGACATTCGCGCCATAGGGCCGGAACTCGTGCCGGACATACTGGACTATGACCGCCGCTTCTTTCCCGGCCCGAGGCGATCCTTCCTGGAACACTGGCTGCGCCCGCCGCATATGGCGCTTGCGATCCTCAAGCACGGCGCCATTGCGGGATACGGCGTCGCGCGCCAATGCCGGGACGGCTGCAAGATCGGCCCGCTCTTTGCCGACAGCCTGGACGCGGCAAGCCATCTCTTCGCCGCGCTCGCGCACATGTCCGGTCCCGGAAACGTCCATCTCGACGTTCCCGAAACCAGCCGGCAATTTGCAGACTTGCTGTCGTCCGCAGGCCTTCAACCGGGCTTCGAGACGGCTCGGATGTACAAGGGAAAGGCGCCGCAGCTCATGCAGTCCGGAGTTTTTGCGATAACGACGTTGGAGTTGGGGTGAGGCGGTACAAGCCGACTTCCAGTGCAAAGTCGGGCAACAGGACTACGCGGTCTATTTTTCCTGAACTGAAATGCCGGAATCGTCGATGCGAAGTTCCACGCCTTTCGGCCTAGTCTCCTCGCGATAAACGTAAATCCCCAACGCAATAACGGCGACGGCCAAAGCGCCGATGATGAGATAAAGATAGTTCTGCTTCATCCGCTGTCGTTAACAACATGATGTGGGCGAGTCTAGCAGTTCGGGTATCAGGACGGCGGCCGGAGACGCACGTCGATCAGCCATCCAGCCGGTCGCGCAGCATGCTCCAGGGGAGCACCATGTTTGGTGCATGCCGCATCAGGCTATGGAACGGGATCGGCGACGGCGGCGCAAACGGCAGCGGCAAATCCTGAGGCTTTGTTCCATCAGCCCAATCTGCAAGCACCTTGCCCATGCTTGTCGTCATGGCGATACCGCGCCCGTTGCAGGCAAAGCCGGCGATCAGGCCGGGCCCGAGGTCGACGAGATGCGGCAGGAAATCGGGCGCGACGGCAGCCATCCCGGACCAGCTATATTCAAGCGGCGGGATTTCCGGAAGATCGAGATGCTTGGCCAGTCGCCGCCAGATCGCCCGCGGCACGCGGGCGTCGGCGCCGGGACCAAAAATATGCATGCCGCCGGTTATCAGCCTGTTTTCGCTGTCGAAGCGGAAGGTGAAGAGATTGCGTCTTGTGTCGCCGACGCCTTGCCCGCCAGGAAGCAGGCGAGTGCGTATTTCGCGCGGCAGCGGCGCTGTCGCGATCTGGAAGATTTTCAGCGGGAAATAGGTTCGCTGCAACGCGCGATCCAGCGCTCCGCCATAGGCGTTGGTGGCGACCAGCACCTTTCCTGCGCGTACCGAACCGGAGGCCGTCTTCAAAGCCCAACCATCGCCTATGTGATCGATCGACGCGACACGCGTATGCTCGAAAATGCGCGCTCCGGCCTTTTCCGCCGCGTCGGCCAATCCGCGCGCATATTCGACCGGATTGAGGACGCCACCCGATCTGTCGATCCAGCCGCCGAGATAACCGCGAACGCCGGTCAGCTCTTCGACCGCCTGTCTATCCAGCGCAACAGCCGGCCTTGCGCGTGGTGCCCATTGTTCGGCGCGCGATCTGGTCTTTTGCAAAGCGGCCGGTGAATGGGCTGGTTGTATCCAGCCGCTCTGGACGGCATCGCATTCGATGGCATGCCGCCTGATCAGGTCGAAGACGAGGTCGGCGCTGCCGGCGGCGAAATCGACAAGGCGTTCGCCGCGTTCGGGCCCGAGCTGGGCAATGATATCGTCGGGGTCTCTTTTCGCGAAATTCGGCACGACGAAGCCGGCATTCCTGCCGGTTGCCCCCCAGGCGATGATTTCCGCCTCGAGGACGGCAACCGAGATGCCTTTCTCGGCACTGTGCAGCGCGGTGGAAAGGCCTGAAAACCCGCCGCCGACAATTGCCAGATCGACATCGAGTGCGCCTTCGAGGGTGGGCCGGTCGCGGCGACTGCGGCTGACGGCATGCCAAAGGGAAACGCCGTGCGGCCGGGTCACAGCGTTCATGAGCCGCTCTCGCTCGAGGCCACGCGTGCACGCTTGCCGAACCTTGGACGCCGCGGCCTGTCGCCAAACAGGCCGTTCGGCCTGACCAGAAGGATGACGCACAGCATCACGCCGATGGCGACGATCTGCAGCGAAGCGGCGCGGGCCTGTTGTTCGGGCGAGAACAACATACTGGTCAAGGCTCCCGATCCGGCCCATATCGCCCAGACCAGGATGCTGCCGATGACGGCGCCGATGTTGCTGCCCGAGCCACCGACGATCAGCATCACCCAGACCTGGAAAGTCAGCGCCGGCAAATAATTGTCCGGCGCGATGAAGCCGGTGAAATGCGCCTGCAGCGCACCGGCAAGCGCCATGATGGCGCCGCCGACGGCAAAGGCCTGGACGCGGTAGAACCGTGCGCTTTTGCCTAGGGATATCGCGGCCCGCTCATCCTCGCGAAGCGCCTTCAACACGCGCCCCCACGGGCTGCGCGACAGATGCTCCAGCGCGAGATAGACGATCAGCGTCACCACCGAGACGATCGCAAGGTTCGAAAGGTTGAACAGCAACGGCGTTTCGGCAAGACCGCCGAACGGACGCGGAATGAAGCCGATGCCGAACGGCCCGCCGGTCAGCTTCTGGGCATTGAGCGCTACCAGTTGCACGACGACGGCGACGCCGAAAGTAGTGATCGCCAGATAGTCCGATCTCAGACGTAGCGTGGCAATGCCGGTGATGGCGGCGGCGACGCCGCCCAACAGCATGGCGCCAAGCCAGCCGATAAGGATCGGCAGGTCGAAGCCGCCCAGGCGCGCGGCATCGTCGGGCGTGGTCAGCAGCGCCGAGGTGTAGGCGCCGATGGCAACGAAGCCGGCGACCCCGACATTGAAAAGCCCGGTCAGCCCCCATTGCAGATTGAGCCCGAGCGTGATGAGCGAAAAAATCAGCGCGGTGGTCAGGAAGAAGGCGCCGTAGCCGAGCAGATCCATCAGCGTTCCCTCACTCCGAAAAGGCCGATGGGCCGCACGAACAGCACCGCCATCAGGATGATGAACGAGACGGCTGCCCGCCATTCGGCGCCGATCAGCTGCACCGCGCCGGCTTCGGCCATGCCGATGATCAGGCCGCCGAGAACGGCGCCGGGCACGCTGCCGATGCCGCCGAGGATGGCGGCCGCGAACATCGGCAGCAGCATCTCGAAACCCATGAACGGGCGGATCTGGATGAGAATGCCGATCATGACGCCGGCGACGCAGGCCAGCGCGCCACCGATGATCCAGGTGACGCGCACCACCCTGGCGACGTCGATGCCGACGATGCGGGCAAGTGCCGCATTCTGGCTCAATGCCTGCATCGAGCGGCCGGTCTGGGTCCGCGTCATCAGGAGATGCACGCCGAGCACCAGCACGGCGGTCAGCAACAGCAGCGCGATCTGGTCCGGGGTGATGCGGATGCCGAAACCTATCGGCATGGCGATCTGGATCGCCCGGCTGAAATAGGTCGGACGCGAGGTGAAGATGAATTCGAGCAGGCTTCTCAGCGCCATCGAGGCGCCGAAGCTCGCCATCACCACGATGATCGCCTGACCCTTGGCCCGTAGCCGCGCGAACAGCACGATGTCGAGCGCCAGCGCCAGCAGGCCGGTGGCCGCCATGCCGATGATGAGCGCGACGATCAGCGGCCAACCGAAGGAGAGGGGCGCGATCGGCGCGATCTTGCCGAAAATCGCGCCAATGGCGCCAACCACGGCGAGCGTCGCATAGGTGCCCCAGGCCATGAAGTCGCCATGGGCGAAGTTCGAGAAGCGCAGGATCGAATAGGTGAGTGTCACGCCGATGGCGCCGAGGCCGATCATCGACCCTGCCAGCAGTCCGTCGACGACGAATTGCAGGTTCATGCCGCGCTTCCTTGTCCAAGGTCGAGGCGGCGCTGGCCAAGATAGAGTTCAGCGACGACCGGGTCGTTCCAGAGCTCGGAGGCGACGCCCTGGTGCCGCTCCTTGCCCTCGACCAGCACGTAGGCGCGGTCTCCAATGGCAAGCGCTGCCTTGGCGTTCTGTTCGACCAGCAGAATGGTGACGCCGGACTTTCGGATGCCGGCCAGCATCTCGAACACCATCGCCACGAATTTCGGCGACAGGCCGGCCGACGGCTCGTCGAGCACCAGCACCTTGGGATGGACGATCAACGCCCGGGCGACGGCCAGCATCTGCCGCTGTCCACCCGACAGATTGCCCGCGGCCGTTCTGCGCTGACGGGCGAGATCGGGAAAGGCCGCATACATTTCCTCGATGCGGGCTGGGACCTCGCGCGGCCTCAGGATGCCGCAGGCGACCCTGAGATTGTCCTCGACCGACATCAGCGGGAAGATGTTCTCTGTCTGTGGCACGAAGGCAAGGCCAAGGCGGACCATGATGTGAGCGGGCGACGCCGTGATATCCTTGCCGTCCAGCAGCACCGTGCCGCCGGTGATCGGGACAAGGCCGGCTATGGCCTTGATAAGGCTCGACTTGCCGGCGCCGTTGGGACCGAGAACGACGACGATCTCGCCCTGGTCGACGGTGATCGAAGCGCCGCGCACGATCGGAACGCCAGGCTCGTAGCCGGCTTCGAGATCGCGGACATCGAGTACCTTTTGGCTCATGCCGTGCCTCCGAGGTAGGCCTCGATGACGCGCGGATCGCGCGCCACCTCCTCCGGGGTGCCTTCGCACAGAAGCTGGCCGCTCGCCATGACCAGCACGCGGTGGCAAAGCCGCGTCACCATGTCGATATTGTGCTCGATCAGCAGGAAGGTGATGCCGCGCGCATTGATGTCGCGGATGCGGTCTATAATGATCTCGAGCAGGGTTGCGTTGACCCCGGCCGCCGGCTCGTCGAGCAGGATGATCGCCGGGTCGGCCATCATCACGCGGGCCAACTCGAGCAGCTTGCGCTGGCCGCCTGAAAGCACGCGCGCAGGTTCGTACGCGAGGTGAGCGATCGTGACGAGCTCGAGCAGTTCGACGGCTCTTGTCTCGGCAGCCCTTTCTTCGGCAGCGACCCGCCGGGGCGTCAGGAAATTGGCGAGCAGTTTTTCTCCGACCTGCCCTTGCGCGGCCAGCATGACGTTTTCGATCAGCGTCAGGTTAGGCAAGGGCCGGGGGATCTGGAACGTGCGGCCCAGGCCGCGGCCAATGCGGCGATGGGCAGCTTCCCCCGACACCGATACGCCGTTGAGGAGGATTTCGCCGCTGGTCGGCAGAATGCTGCCGGCGAGCAGGTCGAACATCGTGGTCTTGCCGGCGCCGTTCGGGCCGATAAGGCCAAGTATTTCGCCCGGCCGGATGTCGAAGGAGACATTGTTGACCGCGACCAGGCCGCCGAAGCGTCTGAGGACGTTCCTGGCCGTGAGGACCGGCGTACGGATCTCCTCCTGCCGTTCCGTCGTGTCGCTCATCAATTCCTCTGGCCGAAAGCGATCTTCGTCGCCTATGATTTGATTTGTGATCACGCTTGCTTTGATCACGCTATTCGGCTTTAATTTCTTCCGCAAGCCGAAAATGGCCAAGACCGGGATTGCCTATGCAGAAGGCCGCCATCGAAAAGAACAATGAGATGATCGCAGCCCAGCTTACGCCGGTCGGCCGCGAGACCGTGCAGGATCGCGTCTATTCGGAGCTGCGCCGCGCCTTGATCGGCGGCCTTTTCGAGCCGAGCCAGGTTCTGACCATCCGCGGCCTCGCCGACGCGCTGGTCACCAGCACCATGCCGGTGCGCGAGGCGCTCGGACGGCTGATCACCGAGAAGGCACTGGAGGCGCTTCCCAACCGTTCGGTGCGCGTGCCGCCGATCACGCTGGAGCGCATCGACGACCTCTTGCGCGCCCGTTCTCTGATCGAGGGCGAAGCGATCGCGCTGGCCGCCACGCGCATGAACCCGCGCCAGATCGCTTCGGTCGAAGCCATGCTCGGCGAGTGGGACGAGATGCGGGCGCTGAAGCACAAGAAGGATATCGACCGCGAGGCCACGCTCAACCAGAGCTTCCATTTCGAGATCTACCGTTGCTGCGGTTCCGCCGTGCTGATCCCGATGATCGAGAGCCTGTGGTTGCAATCCGGGCCTTGCATCCGCGTTGCCATTTACGCCTTCTCCGACGCCGGCGAGGTCGATACGGCCCACTACCACCGCAGCATCGTCGCAGCGCTTTCCAGGCAGGATGCGCAAGCGGCGCGCGAGGCGCTGGTGGCCGACATCAGCCGGCCCTTCGCCTTTCTGCGCGACAAGCTCCAATCCACAAGCAAGGAAGGATTGAGGGCATGACGGTGCCTGGCATCAACATCACCGAGCCACACTCGATGCTTTCCGTGACCGCGCTGCTGTTGCCTGAAAAGGCGCCCGACAACGCTGCCTTCCTGCTGGCGTATCTCGAGCAGCCGCGCGTCGTTGCCGGCATCCATGCTATGTGGACGGGGCCGGAAATCTCCTGCCCGGTTCCATCAGCCGAACTTGAGGGCCAAACCTATGCCAGGCCCTTGCCGGCGGAGAACGCAACGCTGACGCCGCAGCCGGGCGACATCGTGTTGTCCTACGTGCCGCCGCGCATGTGGGGCGGCAACCCGAATGCCATCTTTGACGTCGGCCTGTTCTACGGAGCGGGTGCACGCCTGCTGTTCCCGATCGGCTGGCTTGCCGGAAGCGTCGTCGCGCAGGTGGTGCCTGAGGATCGCGATAAATTCGCAGCCGCTTGTGGCGTGATCCGCCGCAACGGTGCCTGCGACATCACCTTCACCCGGGTGGAGATCTGAATGGCTGAGACCGACGACAGTTTCGAACTCTTCGACCTTCGCGTCGAGGCGGTTATCCCCGAGGGCAAGCCGATCTATTGCGGCGCCAAGCCCGGCGACTATTTCGAGTTGAAGGGCGAGATGCTGTCGATGCCGGCGGGGCAAGGTTTCTCGATCTATTCCATTGCGGCGGTGTTGCCGCTTCTGGCCGCAAAGCAGCGCCCGACCCACAGGAACGATTGGATGACGTCGGACGCCGAGATCGCTTGTCCGGATCCCAATTGTGCCAGCCGGCTCCGGATCGTCAGGACCGGCAAGCGGCGGTTCAGCCATGCCGAAACGACGGCGGTGCCGCTGCCGAAGGAGAATGACCGGAGATGACCGCCAAGGCTTTCGAGCTCAGCCCCGGCTATACGATCTCGCGCGTTATTCGCGGCGGCTGGCAGCTTGCCGGTGGGCACGGCGCGATCGACCGCCAACAGGCGGTAACTGACCTGATCGCCACCTTCGACGCCGGCATCAGGACCTATGATTGCGCCGATATCTATACCGGTGTCGAAGAGCTGATCGGCGCGGCGCGCCTGCGCCTTGCCAATGAGCGTGGCCTCGACGCTGCCACCAAAATGAAGGTGCACACCAAGCTGGTGCCTGACCTGGAAAGGCTTTCCAATATCAGCCGCGACTACATCAGAGGCATCGTCGAGCAGTCGCTGCGGCGGCTGAAGACCGAGCGGCTCGATCTCGTGCAGTTCCACTGGTGGGACTATGCGCTGCCCGGCTACGTCGAAGCGATGGGCTGGCTCAACGAAATCCGCAGGGAAGGCAAGGTGCGCAACATCGGCACCACGAACTTCGACACGCCGCGGTTGGCCGAGATCCTGGCCGCCGGTGTGCCGCTGGTCAGCCAGCAATTGCAATACTCGGTGCTCGACCAGCGGCCAGCCAACAGCCTTGCAGCGCTCGCCAGCCGGCATGGCGTCAGTTTCCTCTGCTACGGTTCGGTGGCGGGCGGCTTCCTCAGCGAAAAATGGCTTAGCGCTGCCGAGCCGCAGACGCCGCTCGAAAACCGATCGCTGGTCAAATACAAGCTGATCATTGACGACTTTGGTGGCTGGGAGCTTTTCCAGGAGTTGCTTCGCACACTGAAGGCCGTCGCCGACCGCCACGGCGTCGATATCGCCACCATCGCCAGCGCCTGGGTGCTGGAGCAGCCGCAAGTGGCGGCCGTCATCGTCGGCGCCCGCAACCAGGCGCACGCCCTTGCCAATGCCAGAATCATGGACGTCGCGCTCGATGCCGACGACCGGGCGAGGATCGCTGCCGTGATCGCGCAAAGCCGTGGGCCGCTGGGCGACGTCTACACATTGGAACGCGACCGTCACGGCCGCCACGGCTCGATCATGCATTACAATTTGAATGCAGGCAGGAAATGAACGCGGCCATGGACGAAAAGCCCTCCTTGCTTTCCCGCGCCAGCGCCGAGGTGGTCGATCTCCACCGCTTCTTCGTCGACTGGTTCAATGCGGCGAGTGCGGACAATGCAGATTTCAGGCGCTTCGAACGCGTCATGGGCGAAGGCTTCTGCATGGTTGTGCCGGATGGCCAGGTCCTCGATCGTGACGCGGTGCTCGACCATGTCAGGGCAAGCCGCGCCACTTGTGACGGCGATTTCACCATCTCGATCGAGGAAATCCGGGCCGGCTGGCAACAAGGCGACACGATCGTCGTCAGCTACATCGAAGCGCAGCAGCGCGCCGGCAAACATAGCCGCCGCCGCTCGAGTGCCGTTTTCACCACCAGTTCATCGGCGCCCAACGGCGTCGAATGGCGACATCTGCATGAAACCTGGCTGCAGATGCCGGAAGGCTGAACAGGCTCAAGACATCAATGAGAGTCGTGTAACGAAAGGGGAACAACAATGAAAAAGACCATACTTCAGATCACCACCGCGCTCGCACTGCTGACAGCGGCCGGCGCAGCGCAAGCCGCCGATTGCAAGATCACCGTCGGCCTCGTCATGGAACTGACAGGCCCGGCCGGCGAGTACGGCCAGGCCGGCGCCAAATCGGTCGAGATGGCCTTCCGCGACATCAACGATGCGGGCGGCGTCCGCGGCTGCGATCTCGCGACCGACACGCGCGACAGCCAGAGCCAGGGCAACATTGCGGTCGACGCCGCGACGCAGCTCGTGCAGGTCAAGAAGGTGCCGGTGATCATCGGCGGCATCATCTCCTCGGTGTCGATCCCGATCCTGACCTCGGTCACCGCTCCGGCCAAGATAGTCCAGGTGTCGCCTGCTTCCTCGTCGCCGACGCTGACGGCGCTCGGGCGCGACGGCAAGACCAACGGCATCTTCTTCCGCACCATCACATCTGATGCGCTGCAGGGCGTCGCTGCCGCCAAATATGCCATCGACAAAGGCTTCAAGAAGCTGTCGGTCATCCACGTCAACAACGACTTCGGCGTCAACATGGTGGCGGAATTTTCGCGCGCCTATAAGGCACTCGGCGGCACCATTGTCTCCGACACGCCCTACAATGAAAAGCAGTCGAGCTATGCCTCGGAAGTGACGGCGGCGATGGCTGGCGAGCCCGACGGGCTTTATCTCGTCAGCACGCCTGTCGACGGCGCAACCATCGCCCGCACCTGGATTTCGCAGGGCGGTGTCCAGAAATTCCTGCTCAATGACGGCATGAACAGCCCGGACTTCATCGAATCCGTTGGCGCGGATTACCTGAAGGATGCGTACGGCACTTCCTCCGGCACCAGTCCGACCGCATCGACCGAGTATTTCACCAAGAACTACAAGGAATTTTCGGGCATCGAACCGTCGAACCCGGCGGCCGACCGGTCGTATGATGCCGGCGCCATCGTCGGCTTGGCCATCGCCATTGCCGGCTCCGAGGATCCGGCCAAGATCAAGGACGCGATGTACAAGGCGGTCGACCCGGCCGGCACGCCGATCTATGCCGGCAAGGACGAGTTCGCCAAGGCGCTCGGCCTGATCAAGGATGGCAAGCCGATCCGCTACGAAGGCGTCATCGGCCCGGTCGCCTTCGACAAATACGGCGACATCACCGGCCCGTTCCGCCTCTGGAAGATCGTCGATGGCAAGGTGACGACCGACGGCGAAATGACGACGGATGACGTCAACGCCCTGCAGGCGAAGCTTCAGTAAGCCGCCTATGTCTTGTCCGGCGTCGATCCCATTTCAATGAGGTTGATGCCGGCCACTTGCATGTCCTGCCGCTGGTTAGGCCGGCCTGGAAACGACCACCGCACCTGCCGCCGGCATGATCCAAGGGCAGGCATAGTAATCGGCGATGCGATTTATGGTCCCGCCGGCGGCTTCGATCCGAACCGGATGGGCCGGCTTCCAACCGTTTTCGCCATGGTGGAGCACTAGCAGCACCGCCTGGCCATCGATCTCGCCAACCGCCATTTTCCAGGTCGTCGAGGCTCTTTCATATTCAACGAAGTAAGGTGATTCCGACAGCCTGCCCTTGAAGCAATCCGCGACACGCAATTGTGCGTCGGCGCTGGTCAACGCCCGTACCGCATCCCAATCGCGGCGGTTGAACAGTTCGACATAGCGGCTGAGCAATTCCAGGAATTCCGGATCGCGTTGGGGCTCCGAACGGACGATTGGGTCGCCTGACAAGGCGGCCAATTTCGAACGGCCACGGCTCAACGCAGCCTTGACGCCGCCCACGGTCGAGCCGACGAGGTCGGCGATCTCTTCCAGCGAATAGTCGAAGACGTCCTTGAGCAGGACGCAGGCGCGTTCTTTGGGCGGCAGGTGGATCACCAGCCGTTCGATCGCGCGATCCGCGCCCTGGCCCGCCGGCTCGACCGGCAGGATGATCTCGTCTTCGGCGAAATTGGCCTCCGCATGCTGACGCACCTGCCGGCTTCGCAGAAAATCGATGCAGCGATTATGTGCAATGCGAAAAAGCCAGGGGCGAAGAGCACTCGCATCGTCCAGCTTCTCGATCTTCCGATAGGCCTCGAACAGCGCCTCTTGCATCACGTCTTCGGCGTCGAGCGTTGAACCGGTCATGCGTGCACAGTAGCGGTGCAGCCGTCCACGCAAATGCGCGACTGTCTCCAGAAAACCGGCGTAGCGGACGTCGAAAAGCCCGGTCGGGTCAAGTCTTGGCTGCATCTTCATGGCATACGGATCATAGCGGGACATAGGTCAACGTAATGACGCCGTTCTTGAAACGGTGGGTATCTATAAGCTCCAGTCTGACCAGGGACGGGTCGACATCCTGGAAAGCGCGTTTGCCATGTCCGACGCGGGTCGGCACGATCGAGAGCTGATACTCGTCGACAAGCCTGTTGGCGAGCAGCGTCTGGTCGAGATTGCTCACTCCGTACTTCAAAATGTTGCCGCCGGCCTGCTGCTTGATCCTGGCAATTTCGGCAGCGATGTCGCCTTCGATCAGCGACGCGTTCCAGCTCACTTCCTTGAGGCTGCGCGACGCGACGAGCTTCTTCAGCCCGTTCATGCGATCCATGTACTTGCTGCCTTTGACCTGCGGCCAACGCGCCGAAAACATTTCGTAGGTGACGCGGCCGAGCAGGAAAAAATCCGCCTCGCCGGCCTTTTCATAGGAGTGTTCTTCATCTCTTCGTCGAAGAACGGTGACGCCCATTCCATTGGTGCTTCGATGACGCCGTCCAGCGAAATGAAGCTGCCTACGATTAATTTTCTCATCGCGTGTCTCCGGTTGCGCAACAGGCATCCCGTCGGATCCAAGAACCGGCGCAAACGAACCGGCCCGACGGATGACCACAGGATGCAGTGCCTAAGACGTTTCCGGTTCGACTTTGGATACGCGTGAGAATCGTTTGAGCTAATAAAGCGGCTTGGCCATATGCCGGGGGGTCGGCCATTCCGTCGTTATCCCGGGCTGCACTGGCCGCTCGAGATAGGTCGACAGGACCACATAGCTTCGGGTCGAGGTGACGCCAGGCGTTTCGTAGAGGCGCGACAGCAGGCCTTCGAGTGCCCGCGTGTCCTCGGTGCGGACCTTGATCAGCATGCATGTGTCGCCGGCCACCGAATGGATCTCCTCGACTTCGGGGTGCTCGGAGATCGCCATCAGCTCCGGCGTCTTTCCCCACCCCTTGGTATCGATATGGACGAAGGCGAGCAGCGGCTTGCGCACCGCCTTGGGGTCGATGATGGCCGCGGTGTTGCGGATGGTGCCGCTGCGCCGGAGGCGCTTGACGCGTTCATGGGCTGCCGGCGGTGAAAGGCCGACGCGGTCGCCGAGCTCGGCATAGCTGATCGTGGCGTCGTCGACCAGAACGCCTAATATTTTTCGGTCGGTTGCATCGATATCGCGGGCGGCAGGCCTGTTCTGCGGAATGCCATCTGTTTCTTCATCCATATTAAAATTCCCGATTGATGCAGAATTTAATACGGCCATTATTGCCATATGTCGAACACTGATCAAGTCGCTACATTCGCAGCGGCCCCCAAGCCGCCAATCCCGGCACTCGCTTACCTGCTGACGGGGTGCATTGCCGTGATCGGCTCGAACTCGCTGGTGCTCGGTCCGATCGCGCCGGCGGTGGCCGCGTCCTTCGGCACAAGCGTGCCGGCGGTTATGATCGCGTCGGCCGCGTTCGGGCTCGGGACGTCGGCAAGCGCCTTGTTCCTGGCGCGCTATATCGACCGGCTTGGTGCCCGCCGCATGCTGCAAGGAGCGTTGCTGCTGCTGGCGATAGCGCTCGTCGCCAGCGCTGCTGCGCCGACGGTGACGGCGCTGGTCGCGGCCCAGCTTCTCGCCGGCATCGCTGCAGGTGTCGCCATGCCGGCAATCTACGCCAGCTCAGCCGCGATTGCACCGCCCGGCCGCGAAAGCGGCACCATAGGCGTCGTGCTGACCGGCTGGACGCTGAGCATGGTCGCCGGGGTTTCGCTGTCGGCCGTACTTGCCGACCTGGTGCATTGGCGCGCCGTTTTCGCGGCGGTCGCGGTGCTCGCAGCACTCGCATTGGCAAGCCTGGCGCTGACGTCGCTGAGCGATGTCAGGAAGAGCGGCCCGGCGCCGACGCCGCTGGGCGCCTTGAGCGTCCCTGGCATAGTGCCGCTTCTGGTTGCCTGCGCCGCATTCATGACCGCGTTCTACGGTGTCTATGGCTATCTTGGCGATCACCTTCACAATGGCTTGGGACGGCCGGTCAGCGCCAACGGGCTGGCCGCGCTCGCTTATGGCGCCGGATTTGGTGCGGCGGCACTTCTTGACGGCGTTATCGACCGCCTGGGCGCGCGGCGTGTCATGCCATTTGCCTATCTGCTTGTCGCGGTCGTCTATGTCGTGATTGCCGCGGCAAGCAGTAGTTTTCATCTGACCATAGCGGTGATAGCCGTCTGGGGCCTTGCCAATCATTTCGGGCTGAACGTCCTGGTGATGCGCCTGTCGGCGCTCGACCCTGCGCGTCGCGGCACGATCATGGGTTTGAACAGCGCGGTGACCTATCTTGCGGTGTTCGTCGGCACCACGGCGTTCGGACCGCTCTATTCCACGTTCGGTTTTGCAGCATCGGCGGTGATTGCAGCTTTGCTCATGCTAATCGCTGCTGCGGCAGCGGCGTGGCGTTCGCCGAAGCTATAGCGCAGCAAGGCTTGCTTCTCGGTCCCGTCCTTCGATAGATGCTTGGTGGATGGACAATACAACGCTTGAGACAACCGCCGATCCCTTGCCGCACGAGCTGGCTTTTCTCGGAGAGCGGCTTGCGGCGTTCAACGACAGTGATGTCGGCGCCTCCTGCAGGAAGGCATTGGCCGTGTTCGTGCGCGATGAGCACGGCGCTATTGTCGCCGGCATCTCGGGATATACAGCCTGGGGCTGGCTCTATGTGCAATGGCTCTGGGTCGATGAAAAACTGCGCGGTCACCGCATGGCTGGCAGGATGCTCGAAGCGGCCGAGAGGGAGGCGATCGCGCGCGACTGTCACGGCGCCTGGATCGACACGTTCAATCCCAAGGCCGCCAAGGCCTATGAGCGCCAGGGCTATTTGCCCTTCGGCGTGCTTGCCGATTTCCCCATTGGCCGCAGCCGTATCTTCCTGCAGAAGAAATTGTTGGCTTAGTTAGCTGGCAAGGCGTCCGCCGCGCATCGGCTGGGGCACGCCGGTCGTACTGGGGAAGCTGATCGGCAAGCCTCTGAGCACGCGCACTGCCAGGAACGCAAAACACTCCGCCTCCACCGCATCGCCCTTCCAGCCAAGCGCCTCGGCCGGAACCGCTTCGACGCCAGCGCGGCTGGCAAGCATGGCCATGATCGTTGGGTTGTGTCGACCGCCACCGCTGACCACCAGCCGCTTCGGCCGGCGCGGCAGAAGATCGAGCGCCTTGCCGACGGCGGCCGCGGTGAAGGCCGTCAGCAGGGCTGCGCCATCCTCGGCGTTCATTCCGTCCGCCATCGAGGCGCCGAAATCGAAACGGTCCAGCGATTTCGGATAGGGTTTGGTCAAATACGGATGCTGCAGGAGCTTGGCCAGCCGTGCCTCGTCGACCGTGCCGGCGCGGGCAAGGGCGCCGTCGCGGTCCATTTCGCCGAGCCCCTTCGATTTGATGAAATCGTTCAGCGGTGCGTTGGCGGGCCCGGTGTCGAAGGCAACAACATTGTCCGTGCCGTCCCACCAGGTGATGTTGGCGACGCCGCCGAGATTGAGCACCGCCGTGTCGCCGGTGGCGTCGGCTTCGCGCAGCAGCGCGGCGTGATAGGCGGCCGACAGCGGCGCGCCCTGGCCGCCGGCGCGCATGTCGGCCGAGCGGAAGTCATAGGCGACCCTGGTGCCAAGGATGGCATGCATCAGCTCGCCGTCGCCAAGCTGGCGGGTCTGGCCCAGTCGGCCCACTTGCGGGGCACGGTGCAGCACGGTCTGGCCGTGGAAGCCGACGACCCCTATATCGGCCATCGTCAGCCCGTGGCTTTCGACCAGATCCTTGACCGCCGCGGACTGGGCGCGCGTCAGCGCTTCCTCTGCCTCGTGGAAGATTGCCGGTTCCGGCCCTGTGAAATTCCAGCTCCTTGCCTGCCGCAGCGTCTCTTCCAGCAAGGTCCGGATCGACTGCGGGTAGGGGGCCAGCGTGTAGATCCCGAAGTCGTCAATCCGTTCGCCGTCGGTCTTGATCAGCGCGACATCGATATTGCCGTCCAGCACGGTGCCGGTCATCAGGCCGACGGCCCACATGGGTTCGCCATTTTTCGGATTCATGGTTGTCAGGCTCCGTTGACGAGATCGCCGACCGCTTGGCGAAGCGCTGCGATCCCGCTGTTGAAATGACGTGTCGGATGGATCCGGTTGGTGAGCAAGGTCCAGGCTCTGCCTTTGTCGAAGTCGACCCACAGCCCGACACCGGTAAAGCCGGTATGCCCGATGGTTTCGGGGCTGCATAACCGGCCGCCGGACCAGCCTTCGTAGGGTCGCTCCCAGCCATGGGTGCGGGTTGCCGACAAGGGCGTGCGCATTAGCGCGATCGAACGCTGCGACGCGCCGGTCCCGTCCAGCAGCCCTTGCGCAAAGTCGAGGACCGAAGCCGCCGTTCCGAACAGGCCGGCGTGACCGGCACCTTGCAAGGCCGAGCAATTGTCGTCGTGGACTTCGCCGCAGAGCACGCGATGGCGCCATGTGCAGTCTTCGGTCGCCGCCGCTTGATCCGGTTCGGCGGAGAACGCGAAGCCCGGACCGGGATCTATGTCGCGAATGGTCTTGCCAGACAGGCGCTCCAGGACGAAGCCGAGCAGGATGAAGTTGATATCGGAATAGACCGGCTCGCCAGCCTGCCATTCGCGCTGCAGGATGAAGGCGCGCAGCAGCTCGGGGTCACGCCCATAGGTGTAGATTGGCGCGACGGCGGGAAACGGTGTCTGATGGCCGAGACACTGGCGAAACGTTACGTTCCGTTCCCAGGCTTTTTCGTCATATTGGCGAAGGTCGGGCAGGACGGAAATCAGCGGCGCGTCGAGGTCGACGACGCCTTCTTCCGCCAGCGCCAGGATACGCGACGTGGTGAAGATGACTTTGGTCAGGGATGCCAGGTCGAACCATGTCCCGACATGCATCGGCCGTATCTTGGGCACGACTTGGGCTGAGCCGATTGCCCGGACGATGCGTTCGCCGTCCCCGTCAACTATGCCGAGCACGCCGCCCGGAATGCGCGATGCGGTCACGGCCGCTTCGAGCGGGGCGAATGCGCGGGAGAAGAGATCATGGTCGATCAACTACGCCTCCGTTTGGAAGGCAGCGATGGGGCTGTCCCTCCGGCCTTTCATATCCTTGGGCGACAATCATCACACTTCCACCCGTGCTCTATGATCCGGCCCGAATTGCTGCCAATTGGCCGGGCCCGGCTCAAACCCCAGCGGACGCACGAGCGAGGGGACCTGGCGCGTGTCCAGCTCGAAACGTTCATGCCGCCGGTCTATAGTAGGAACGGCCGCGATAAGCTGTTTGGTATAGGAGTGCTTCGGCTCCGAGAGCACCGATCTGGCATCGCCGATCTCGACAATCTGGCCGGCATAGATGACCGCGATGCGATGGGCGATCCGCTCGACGACAGCCATGTCATGCGAGATGAACAGATAGGCCAGCCCGAATTCACGCTGCAGCTCGATCAAAAGCTTCAACACCCTGGCCTGCACCGACACATCGAGCGCCGAAACCGCTTCGTCGAGGACGATAACCGAAGGATTGAGCATCAGCGCGCGAGCGATGCACAGGCGTTGCCGCTGGCCGCCGGAGAATTCGTGCGGATAGCGCTGCAGGCTGTTTTCCGGAAGGCCGACGCGTTTCAGCAGCGCTGCCATTTTCGCCCGCGTTTCAGCAGTTATCCGTCCGCCGGTAGCGATCACCGGCTCTGCGAGGAGGTTTTCGACGGTGAGTCTGGGATTGAGCGAGCCATAGGGATTCTGGAACACCATCTGCACGGGAAGGGCGCTCTGCCCGGCGGCGGCCTTGCGCGCGCTGGCCGAGATTGTGCCGCGCGTCGAGCGCACCAGCCCCAGAATCGCGCGGGCGGTGGTGGACTTTCCGGAACCGCTCTCGCCGACGACCGCCAATGTCTCGCCCGGCATTAGCTCGAAATCCACACCGTCCACGGCATGGACGGCACCGCTGGTACGGCTGAGAAAACCACCCTTGACCGGAAATCGCACCACGAGGCCATCGACCTTCAGCGCCGGCTCGGCAGCTTTTTGCTTTTCGCGTTGCGCGTCCCTGCGTGTCGCACCGCCGCCGGCGAAATGCGGCACCGCATGCAGCAGATGCCGCGTATAGGGATGCTGCGGATCGTCCAATATCTGGTTCAATGCGCCCTGCTCGACAGCTTCTCCGCCTTGCATCACCATCACCTTGTCGGCGATGCCTGCAACCAGACCGATGTCGTGGGTGATGAAGATCATCGACATCCCGGTTTCCTGCTTCAACTCGGCGAGCAGCGCCATGATCTGCGCCTGCACCGTAACATCCAGCGCCGTCGTTGGCTCGTCGGCAATGAGCAGGCGCGGGTTGCACGCAATCGCCATGGCGATCATCACCCGCTGCAGCATGCCGCCCGACAGCTGGTTGGGCGTATATTTCAACCGCCTCGCTGCGTCCGGAATACGGACGCGGTCGAGCGCGTCCTTGGCCGCCGCCGTCGCTCGCCGGCCGGTCAGGCCGCGATGCAGGCGAAATGATTCCTCGATCTGCCAGCCAATGGTCAGCACCGGATTGAGCGAGGTCATCGGCTCCTGGAAGATCATGCCGATTTCGCCCCCGCGGATCTTCGTCAATTGCGGCTCGGCTGCGGCTGTCAGGTCGAAGGTGCTGCCGTCGGCCCGCCTCAGCTTGATCGACCCGCCGGTGATGCGGCCGCCGCCATAATCGACAAGGCGATTGATCGACAGCGCCGTAACCGATTTGCCCGAACCGCTTTCGCCGACGATGGCCAGCGTTTCGCCGTCGGCGAGATCGAAGCTGACGCCGCGCACGACCTCATTGGCTTGCGGGTTGCGACCGAAGCCGACGCGCAATCCGCTGACGGACAGCAGCGAGATCATGCGATCGATCTCCGCATCTTCGGGTCGAGGACATCGCGCAACGCATCGCCGAGCAGGTTGAAACCGAGGATGCCGATCATGATCGCCACGCCCGGGAAGATCATCAGCCAGGGAGCTGTCTCCATCAGATTGCGGCTGTCGCTCAGCATCAGGCCGAGCGACGCGGCGGGCGGCTGCGTGCCGAGCCCGAGGAAGCTTAAGCCGGCTTCGGTCAGCAGTGCCCAGGCCAGCGCCAGCGTCACCTGAACCGTCAGTGGCGCCACCAGATTGAGCAGCAGATGCCGTGTTACGATATAGCCCGCACTGCTGCCGAACGTGCGGGCCGCGTCGACGAACTCGCGCGCCTTGAGCGACAGAGCCGGACCTCGTACGACGCGCGTGAAGATCGGTGTGTAGACGATGGCGATGGCAATGACGCTGGTCGAGGTTCCCGGTCCCGCAACCGCGACGATCAGCAGCGCCAGCAGGATCGCCGGGAACGCCAGCACAACGTCCATGATGCGCATCACTAGGCCGTCCCAGCGGCGCCCGAACCAGGCTGCCGCCAGCCCGAGCACGGTGCCGGCCAGTGTCGCGACGGCGACCGAAAAGAAGGCCACGATGAAGGACCGGCCGATCCCGGTCATCAGCCGGCTTGCGACATCGCGGCCGAATAGGTCCGTGCCCATCCAGTAGGTGCTATCAGGCGCATGCAGCCGTTCGACCCGGTGCTGCGTCAGCGGATTGTGCGGCGTCAGCCCCAGCATGCCAAGCACGGCAAGCAGCAGATAAAGCGCAACGATCGCACCGCCGATGCGGCCGCTGGGATGCGCAAATATAGCCCGCAATGTCGCCATCAGTGCTCGCTTAGCCGGATACGCGGGTCGAGCGCGACATAGGCGAGGTCGACGAGGAGATTGACGATCATGAAGTTGAAGGCGATGAACAGCACGCTTCCCTGCACCAGCGCGTAGTCGCGCTGCAGGATGGCATCCAGCACCATGCGGCCGAGACCGGGCAGCGCATAGATCTGCTCGACGATGACAGCTCCGCCCAGGAGGTAGCCGAACTCTATGCCGCTCAGCGTCACGACCGGGATGAGCGCGTTGGGCAAAGCATGCCGCCAGATGACGCCGCGCGCCGAAACGCCCTTGCTGCGCGCCGTCCTGACATAGTCGTCGCTGAGCACATCGAGCATCGCCGAACGCGATATGCGGGTCACCGAAGCCGCGAAGGCAAATCCAAGCGTGATCGCAGGAAGCAACAGCTGGCCGAGATTGCGCAGCGGATCCTGCCACAGCGGCGAAAACTCGCCCATCGCCGGCAAAACGCCAAACCCCGCCGACAGCGTGTAGATGATCAGCAGGGCAAGGACGAAGTTCGGCGTCGACTGCCCGATCATTGCGACAACGCGCACGCCGAGGTCGGACAGCTTTTCGTTATGGGTGGCGGCAAAGATCCCCGCCGGCATGCCGACAAGCAGGGCGATGACCATCGACAGCAGGGCGAGTTCCAACGTTAGCGGGAAATGCTCGAGGATGACGTCGAGCACCGGCCTGCCATAGGTGGACGAAATGCCGAGATTACCTTGGAAAAGACCAAGCAGCCAGCGCCAGTATTGGATGAACCAGGGCTGGTCGATGCCGAAATAAGCTGCAAGCGCATCGCGCTGCTGCGGCGTCAGCAGGCCGGCTTCGGTCCCCAGCATTGCCGTGATCGAATCGCCCGGAACCATCCGGATCGCCAGGAACACCACGATGGACACGCCAAGCAGGACGAGAGGGAAGGTCGCCAGTCGCCGCATCAGATAGTTCACGCGAAGAATATCCTCTCGTCCGGCATCAAAGCAGCTACTGGATCGTCACCTTGGCGAGGCTGAACAGCGAACCTGTCGGCACCGGTTCGAATCCTGCGATATTCTTCTGCTGGGCCGTGTAGCTGTAGGACGTGTAGAGCCAGATCCAGGGCGACATCTCAGTGATGTGCTTCTCGAAGTCGGCGAAGATCGCTTTGCGCGCTGCCGGGTCGGTCTCGGTGCGGCCCTTCTGCATAAGACTGTCCAGCGTGTCGTCGATATAGTTCGCCACCTTCTGCAGATTGCCCGTCTTGGTCCAGTAGCGGTTGTACATAGTGTAGGGATCGGCCCTGCCGCCGTTCAGCGCGACGGCCATGTCGAAATCGCCCTTCAGCCAGGCGTCGACATAGACGTTGAGCTCCATCATCTTGATGTCGAGCTTGACGCCGATTTCTGCGAGTTGCGACTGGATGACCTGGGCTTCCGCCGCTGCCGTCGGCGGCTCGCCGGTGGCGCCGATCACGGTCGCCGAAAAGCCGTCGGCATAGCCGGCTTGGGCCATCAACTGCTTGGCCTTCTCAATGTCGCGCTTATAGCAGAACAACTGCTTCGGATCGGTCGCCAGTGCCGGGATGGTCAGCGGGCCGGTGACCTTGCCTTCGCCGAGCGAGGCGGTGTCCAGCACTTCCTGCCGGTCGATGGCGCAGGAAATCGCCTGACGCACCTTGAGTTCGGTCATCGGCTTGCGGGAGGGATTGAGCTGCAGCACGTGATAGGCAAGCACCGGCACGCGGTTCAACTGCAGGCTGGCTTCCTTGGGCACCAGCGTGGCGACAAGCGGATCGTTGAGCAGGGCAAAATCGATCTGCTTGGTGCGCATCGCCGCCAGGATCGCCGTCTCGTCCGGCAGCACGCTGATTTCGATGCCGTCGACGCCGGTCGCGCCGCCTGCCCAGTCCTTGTTGGCGACAAGCACTTCCTTGGAATTCGGATCCCATTTTTCGAGCTTGAACGGACCCGAGCCGATCGTTGTCGTGCCGATCGAGCCGGCCGCGATTTCGCTTGCCGGGACGATCGCCGCGTTGACGTCGCTCATCGCCGTCAGGATCGGCACGTCCGGCTGGGAGAGGTGGAACACGACGGTGGCGGGATCGGGCGTGTCGATGCTGGCGATCGAGAGAAAGTTCGCGCGCGCCGCAGCACCCGTCTTCTCGTCGAGTATGCGCTCGAACGATGCCTTGACGTCGGCCGAGGTCACGGCGGCGCCGTTCTGGAATTTTGCTTTCGGATTGAGCCTGAAGCTCAGCTCCTTGCCGTCCGGCGAGAACTGCCATGAATCGGCAATCGCGGGCGTGATTTGCAGGTTTGCGTCGAGCCGCACCAGCGGTTCGTAGATCAGCTCCAGCAGCCGCAGTGAGGAGAATGCGGTCTGCTTGTGCGGATCAAGCCCGGTGGCGTCCTGCGACCACGCCATATGCAGCGTCGCCGCACTCGCCTGCACCGGTAGCGCGGCGATGGCAACCATTGCCGCGAGCGTCATGCCGGTAAGCAGTTTCTTGCCAATGTGCCGTACCATTGTCGTCTCCCATTATTGTTAAACCAGATGCCTTGCAGTTCCCCGGACCGCTTCAAAGGGACACACGCCCCGGAACATCGGCCCAGTATCCATGCGGTCTTACACCGTCTTTTCGCCTATCGCCTTGCGCAGGAAACCTCCCGCGTTGGCAAGCGCCTTACGTGCTTCTTCGACACCCATGCCGGTGATCGTCACCAGGATTGCCAGTTTTACATCATTGCCGGTCTGGTCGAGTGCCTGTCGTGCCTGCTGTGCCGCGCAGCCGGTCGTCTGCATCACGATCCTAACCGCCCTTGCGACAAGCTTCTTGTTGCTTGGATTGAGGTCAACCATCAGGTTCTGATAGCTCTTGCCGATGCGGATCATGCTGGCGGTAGACAGCATATTGAGCACCAGCTTTTGCGCGGTTCCCGATTTCAGCCGGGTCGAGCCGGTGAGGACCTCCGGGCCAACCACCGGAGAGATGCCAATATCGGCAATGCCGGCAATGGTCGATCGAGGATTGCAGGACAACGCCACGGTGGTGGCTCCCACTTCCTTGGCATAGGTCAGGCCACCGATCACATAAGGTGTGCGTCCGCTGACAGCGATGCCGACCACCACGTCGCCAGCGGTCAGCTTGATGTCCTGCAGCGCCTTTATTCCCTGTTTCGGATCGTCCTCGGCGCCTTCCGCAGAGTGCATCAGCGCGTCGACGCCACCGGCGATCAGGCCCACCACCATGTCCTCGGGTACGCCGAAGGTCGGCGGACATTCCGAGGCGTCGAGGACGCCGAGCCGGCCGCTGGTGCCAGCCCCCATATAGACAAGGCGTGCACCGTTCTGGAACGCGCTCACGATCCGGTCCACGGCCGCAGCAATATCGGGGATGACCTTCTCGACGGCTGCCGCAACGCCTTTGTCCTCGTCATTGATCTTGCGCAGCACCTCGAGGGTCGGCAACAGATCGATGTCCATGGTTTTCGGGTTCCGGTCCTCGGAAATCAGCCGCTCCAGCTCCGACATCAACCCTTGTTCGACCACTTCGCTTACTTTCAAGTGCGACTGCGAGCAGGACTGTGATGCCCGCGGCAAGCGGCGTCCAGTGCCTGCACCTGGCCGTCGGCTCCGTACCGGCTGCGCCGGTTCTGTTTCGTTAACTTTTTAGAATTCGATATTCCCTCTGTCAACGGAAAGTAGGAATATTATATTCCTTGCCGAGCAAGGCATCACTGGCGGCAGAGGGATTGTCTGGCCAGGATTATGGCTCCCGAAACCGCATCGCCGTCGGCCGGCTTCAGCCGTCGGCGGACGTCGGGAGCGAGCCATGGCTCAAGCGGGCTGGACAACCCACCGAGCAACGTAATCCGCGGCGCGCCTTTTTCGAACAGCACCCGCACGAAGGTGTCGATCTGCTCGGCAGCGCCTTGCACGATCCGCCGACCGGCCGGATCGCCCTGGTCGGCATGGCGGATCACCATCGGCGCCATGGCGGCATAGTCCGTCGCGCTGGCGCGGTCCATCCAGGCCACCGCCTCGAACGGATCGTCCTTGAAGCGCTGCATCACCTCGGCCAGCAGCGCCGTCCGCTCATGCCGGCCGTCATGGGCTCGCAAGGCGAACTGCACTGCCTTCAGTCCGAGATCGGCGCCGCTGCCCTCGTCGGAAATCGGAAAACCGTAGCCGCCGACGCGCAGGTCGCGCCCTTCGACAAAGCCGAGCCCGATCGAACCGGTCCCGGCTATGACGATGGCGCCGTCCTGGCCGGAATGCGCGCCAAGGCAAGCCGCGACGCCGTCGCTGACGAAGTCGATGCTCGCAAAGGGTTGTTCGATGGCATGAAACGCCTCGAGCGCACCCTTACGGCCGATGCCGGCAACACCGATACCCGCGCGGATCCTGGCGATTTCCGCCGCCGCGAACCCTGCCTCTTCGATCGCCGCGCCAAAGGCTTTGGCAATCGAGGCCCAGGCCACCTCTATACCGAGTCGCGTTGTCGCCGGGCCCGACAGGCCTTGCCCGAGCACGGTTCCTGCTTCGTCTTCGATACGCGCCCGGCAGCCGGTTCCGCCGCCATCGACGCCCAGGAAATAATGCGGAGACGCCCCACCGGCACTCATTGCCTTATTCGTTCGATCTGGGCGCCGCACAGCCGGAGCTTGCGGTCCAACTGCTCGTACCCGCGGTCGAGATGATAGACGCGATTGATCGTCGTCTCGCCCTCCGACACCAGCGCTGCCAGCACCAGCGAGACGGAGGCGCGCAAGTCGGTCGCCATCACTTGCGCGCCCTTCAGCTTCTCGCCTCCGCGCACCAGCGCCATGGTGCCTTGCAGCTTGATATTGGCGCCGAGCCGCATCAGTTCAGGCACATGCATGAAGCGGTTCTCGAAGATCGTCTCGCGCAACAGCGAAGCGCCCTCGGCACAGCACATCAACGCCATGAACTGCGCCTGAAGATCGGTCGGAAAGCCCGGATAGGGCTCCGTCGTCACGTCGACCGCCTTGAGCGGCCCGTCTCTCGATACGATCAGCCCGCGGTCGCCCGGCCATATCTTCACACCGGCTGCTTCGAGCAGCTGGACGACGGATGCCATGTGCTCGAGCCGCGCGTGGGTCAGCTCGAGCTGACCGCCGGTGATGGCCGCTGCGACGGCATAGGTGCCGGCCTCTATCCGGTCCGGGATGATGTCGTGCGTGGCGGCGCGCCAGTCTGTGCTGCCCCCGATCAGGATGCGGTGCGTGCCGGCGCCCTCGATCCGCGCGCCCATGTCGTTCAGGCAGGCGGCAAGATCGGCCACCTCCGGCTCGCGGGCCGCGTTGAGGATCTCGGTCTCGCCGTTTGCCGTCGTCGCCGCCATCATCGCCGTTTCGGTCGCGCCGACCGACGGCGAGCTCAAAACGATGCGCGCGCCTTTCAGTCCGCCCGGCGCAGACGCGACGATCAGTCCGTTTTCGATCGCGATATCGGCGCCAAGTGCGGCAAGTGCGGCGACATGCATGTCGACCGGCCGTGCGCCGATCGCGCAGCCGCCAGGCAGCGAGACCCGGGCATGGCCGAAGCGGGCAAGCAGTGGACCGAGAACCAGCACCGTCGCGCGCATGCGCCTGACGGTATCGTAGCTTGTCTCCCTGGAAGCGGCAGCACTGGTATCGATTGTGGCGGCATGCGCCGATCTGGTGACTTCGGCCCCATGAAGGCCGACGACGCCAAGCATGTTGTCGACATCCGTCACCTCAGGCAGGTTGGTCAGCTGCAGCGGATAGGGGCTGAGCAACGCCGCCGCTATTTGCGGCAAGGCCGCGTTCTTGGCGCCGGAGATCGTCACCGCGCCCTCAAGCCTGTGCCCGCCGACGATCCGCAATTTGTCCATGGCTCTGACCTAATCCCGAGCTGTCGGCGAGTCTACGATCTTTCATGTCCGAATCGTCGACATGCCCGAAGGCTGGGCCGCAACCGCACCAGTCGAGATTTGATGGTTCATTCTTGGCTGTCAATCAGAGACGGAATAATTTATTCCTTGGCTTGGCATTGTCGATGACAGGCAATGGAGGAACGCATGTCCGTCCTGAAGAAGATCGAGGCCAAGCTCGAAGTCATGGCGCCCGGCGACCGCGAGATCGGTCGGTATATCGTCGATAATCCCGACCAGATGCTCCGCCTGTCGACGGCGGCGCTTGCCGCCGAGATCGGCCGGAGCCAGTCGAGCGTCGTCAAGTTCAGCCAGAAGCTCGGCTATTCCAGCTATCAGGAGCTTAAGCTCGCCGTCAGTGAGGCCAAGTCGCAGGAATGGCACGTGCCGGCCGGCATGATCCACGGTTCGATCGAGGTCGACGACAGCTATCTGGTCATCTTGCGCAAGCTGATCGGCAGCAAGCTCTTGTCGATGCAACAGACCGTCGCGGCCAACACCGAGCAGGAAATCGGCAAGGCCCTCGAAGCGTTGAACGGTGCGTGCCGCATTCATTTGGCCGGCGTCGGCGCATCCTCGCTGGTGGCGCGCGATTTTTCCTACAAGCTGATGAAGCTTGGCCGCAACGTGCTGCACGACAGCGACAGCCATGTGCAAATGGCCAATGTCTCGACGCTTGGACGAGGTGACGTGCTGTTCGCGCTCTCCTATTCCGGGGCGAGCATCGAAACCCTGCGGATAGCTGAACTTGCCCGCAAACGTGGCACCACCGTTATCGCCGTCACCGGACTTCGCGACAATCCGCTGAGCCGGGTTGCCGACATTCGCCTCCACACGATCGCCGATGAAGAGCGCGCGCGCTCGTCATCGATAACTGCGCGTGATGCACAACTGACGCTGACCGACCTGCTGTTCATCCTGCTCGTGCAGAAGCAGCCTGACGCCAACGAATACGTCCACAACAGCGAATTGGCCGTCTCGGTGCTGAAGGCTTAGCGCTCTTCGCCGTCTCGCGTTAAGGCCTCAGTTCCTCCCTGGCGCTGCACGCCGACAAGAGCAACTTTCGTCCTCCTTGGTGAAATAGCTTTCTTCAATGTGCTCACCCGCTTTCTTCGTCCGGCTGGCAGAGAGTCGCGGGAGCGCCGATTGGTCAAATGCCGCCGGTCGAAACAAATGTTGACAATGTCATCTGTTGTTGCGAAAGCGTTCAGCCTCGAATTTGACGGCCGGGTGAGACAATGGACGACCTTGGAGCACAGGAACAAGCGGTTCTCGACCTCATTGCGGCGAACCCATTCGCCGGCCAGCAGGACATAGCAACGGTGCTCGGCATCGCCCGCTCGACGGTCGCGGCTCACATCGTGCAACTCGTCAACAAGGGATACATTCTCGGCCGTGGTTACGTCTTGCCGACGTCCAAGCGCATGGTCTGCGTCGGCGGCGCGGTGCTCGACCGCAAATACCACGCCAAGAAGGATCTGATTTTCGAGACGTCGAACCCGGTCGACGGCTATCGCAGCTTCGGCGGGGTTGCCCGCAACGTCGCCGAAAACCTTGCCCGCCTCGGCGTCGACATAAGCTTCGTCTCGATCGTCGGCGACGATGAAACCGGCCGCTCAATGGTGCGGCATCTGCGCGACCTCGGCGCCGATGTCAGCCAGGTCATCACCACCGCGGAACGGCCGACGGCGGAATACGCGGCCATCCTCGACCGCAACAACGACCTCGTGCTCGGCATTGCCGACATGGAGATCTTCGATCTGTTTTCGTCGTCCTATCTCGACCGCTTCTGGCCGCATCTGGCTTCGGCGACATGGGTGTTCATCGACTGCAATCTGCCGGCTGCGACCCTCGCAGCACTGATCTCGCGCAAGCAGGCCGCGCGCTTCAAGCTCGCCGTCGACGCGGTCTCGTCGCCGAAATCAGCGCGCCTGCCGAAGGACCTGACCGGCATCGATCTTCTATTCACCAATCATGACGAGGCCAATATGATGCTCGGCATGACGGATGCCGACAAGCGGCTGACGCCGGAGGAAGCAGCGGCAGCGCTGCGCGCGGCCGGCGCCGGAGAGGTGATCGTGACCGTAGGCGCGCATGGATTTGCCGTTGCGACCGAGAGCGGTGTGACGAACATGCACTCCGTCCCGGCCCAGCCCGTCGACATCACCGGCGCCGGTGACGCGATGATCGCCGGCACTCTGTACAAGGTGCTTTCGGGTGAGCCGGTCGCTCATGCCGTGCGCACCGGCGCACTGCTTGCCACACTGACCACCGAGAGCGAATCCAGCGTCCATCCCGATCTGTCGCCGCGCTTCCTTGCCGCCGGCATGTACCGCATTCCTGCCTGAAAGCGAGATGATATGAAACCTTTCCTTGTCCACCTGAACGATGAAGTCGCTGCTGCGCTTGATGAAGGCCGCGCGGTGGTGGCATTGGAATCGACGATTATCACCCACGGCATGCCATATCCGGCCAATCTGGAAACTGCCCGTGGTGTCGAGACCGTAGTGCGTGAAAACGGCGCCGTGCCCGCCACGATCGCAGTGGTCGCCGGCAAGATCAAGGTTGGCCTCGACGACCGTGAACTGGAAGAGCTGGCAGCGGCAAAGGGCGTGGTCAAGGCTTCCGGGCGCGATCTCGCCGCCATCATGGTGCGCGGCGGCTCGGCCGGAACCACCGTCTCGGCGACGATGCGGATCGCCGCTTTAGCCGGGATCGGCATTTTTGCGACCGGCGGTGTCGGCGGCGTGCATCGCGGCGCCGAAGCCACTTTCGATATCTCCGCCGACCTGACCGAACTCGGCCAAACCGGCACGACCGTCGTCTGCGCCGGAGTTAAGTCGATCCTCGATATTGCGAAGACGCTGGAATATCTGGAAACTCAGCGCGTGCCGGTGATCGCCTATGGGAGCGATGATTTTCCGGCTTTCTACACCCGCTCCAGCGGGCTCAAGGCCGATCATCGCCTCGACACGCCCGACGAGATCGCGCGAGCCATGCTGCTGCATGACGAGATGGAATCCGGCACCGGCATTCTCGTCGCCAACCCTATCCCCGAAGCGGACGCGCTCGATCCGGCGTTCATCGACGGCACGATCGCAGCGGCCGTGGCTGAGGCCGAGAAGCGCGGCATCGGGCGCAAGGAACTAACGCCATTTCTGCTCGCACGCATCAATGAGCTTTCGCAAGGCCGCAGCCTGAAGGCCAACATCGCGCTGGTCCGCAACAACGCCGCGCTTGCTGCCCGCATTGCGGTTGCGCATGCGGAATTGAAGAGCGCGACCAGATAGAGACAGTATCCGGCCAGCGCTACCGGCCTTCGATTTCAGCCCGGCGCCAGGTCGAAGATGCGCCCGGCATTGAGGATGTTGTTCGGGTCGAAGGCTGCTTTCAGGCGGCGCATGGCCGCGATCTCGGCGTCGCTGCGCACAAGGTGCAGCCATTCCTTCTTGTCGAGGCCGATGCCATGTTCGGCCGAAACGCCACCGCCGGCGGTGGCAACACCGCGGTACACGATGCCGTATGCGGCCGCCGGATCCGCGGTGCGGACCTGATAATGCAGATTGCCATCGCCGAGATGGCCGAAGACGTAGATGTCGGCGCCAGGGTCGACGGCCCTGATGGCGGCTTCTGTTTCGCCCAGGAAAGTCGCCATTCTCGCCAGTGGGATGCTGATATCGACGCCGATCAGGCCTGCCATCGAAAACAGGAAACGGTTGGCCTCTTCTCGCACCGCCCAGAGCGCCCGGAATTCGCGCGGCGATTGCGAGACGACCACGTCGTCGATCACGCCATCTTCAACCGCCTGCATCAGCACCGCGGCAAAACGTTCGCCGTCGCGGTCGGGCTCGCTGCCCTGTATCTCGGCAAGCACATAGACGGGCGAGCCGGCGGGCAGCGGCGCCGGCGCCTCCATGCCGGCGATCATGGCGCCATAGAGCGGTGCGAAATTCACCTCATAGGCCGACAGCAAGGGCCCGAGCTTCCGCCTGAGCAGCGCAAGCAACGTGATCGCCGCGTCGAGCGAAGCAAGCGCGCAGAAGGCGTTGATCTCGGTGGCCGGCTTCGGATGCAGCCGCAGGCATGCGCGTGTGACCACGCCGAGCGTGCCTTCGCTGCCGATGAACAATTGGCTGAGATCGTAGCCGGAGTTGTCCTTCGCCAAACCCTTGAGCGAGGTCAGAATACTGCCGTCGGCAAGCACCGCTTCCAGCCCAAGCACCTGCGCCCGGTACATGCCGTAGCGCAGCACACGGATGCCGCCGGCATTGGTGGCGACATTGCCACCGACGGTGGCCGTGCCGCGCGCTCCGATGTCGACGCCGAACAGCAAGCCGGCCGCATCGGCGGCTTCCTGCACCGCTTGCAGCGGCGCGCCGGCCTCGGCGATGATGGTCGCCGCCTCGCGGTCGAGAGCTTCAACGGAAGTCATGCGCTCCAGCGACAGCACAGCTTCGCCGGGTTGGATGCGAGCGCCGCTGGCAAGCCCGGTCCGGCCCCCCTGGACCACAAGCCTCTGCCCCGCCTCATTGCACAGGCGCAGTATGTCCGACACCTCGCCGGCAGTGCGCGGTCGCAGCACGACCTCCGGCCGCGCACCCGTCTTGCCGTCGGGGTCTTCCCTGTAACGCGGCCCGGCCTCATCTGCCGAGACGATCGCCGACCGATCCAGCCGACCCTCAAGTCGCGACAGAAGTTCGGCGGTTCGCGAGGAGAGGGCGCTCACGGATGCTATTGGCGCGCAGATATCGATGCAACGCACGCGAAGACCGCTGAGGATTGCAGGAGCGGCTTGACGGGAATTTCGCTGGAAAGAAAACATGCGGAAAACCCGCCAAAAATGCAGTCGGTTGCTGTCGCCATGCACCGCTCCTGTAACAGGTCGACCATAGGCGCGGACCGCGTTTTGTCAAACTGTGGCAGTTGGTGATGGGTGGCTCGACGCCTGCGTTTCGGCGCGGACCACCTTGATGTCGGCGCCTGCCGCCCATGCTCCGATATCGTCGCGGCGTAAGGCCGCAGCCATCATGTCCGGAAACAGATCCGGCGTGCAGGCGAAGACGGGAATACCAAGGGCTGCTGCCGAGCCTGCCATTGTTGGATCGTAGCCGGGCCGGCCTTGATCGGTCAGCGCCAGAAGCACGACGACATTTACGCCGGATCGAACCAGCGCTGCCAGTCGCCGCAGCAGTTCCTGGCCATTACCGCCTTCATAGAGATCGGTGATCAGCACCAGATGCGACTTGGTGGGCCGTTCGATACGGTCGGCGCAATAGGCGACCGCCTGATTGATGTCGGTGCCGCCGCCAAGCTGCACGCCGAACAGCACCTCGACGGGATCGCTGAGCTCTTCGGTCAGGTCGACGATCACCGTATCGAAGCAGACAAGCTTGGTGCGCACAACCGGCAGCGAGGCCATCACAGCCGCGAAGATCGAGGCGTAGACCACCGAGCTTGCCATCGAGCCGGACTGGTCGACGCAGAGAACGACCTCATCCAGATCGACAAGCCGGCGCTGCTTGCGCATGAAGCCGACCAGTTTCTCCGGCACGATGGTCCTATGCTCGGGTTGATAGTGGCGAAGGTTCGCCGAAATAGTGCGCTGCCAGTCGATATCGCGTGCACGCGGGCGGTTGGTGCGTCTCGATCGATCGAGAGCGCCGCGTATCGCCTCGGCGGTCTTCTGCTCCAGCTTCTGCATCAGCTTGCCGACGATATCGGCAATGATCGTCCGGGCAATGTCCTTGGTCTTGGCCGGCATGACCGAGCGCAGCGAAATCAGGTCGGCGACGAGATTGACGTCCGCCTCGATCGCCTTGAGGAATTCCGGTTCCATCAGCATCTGCTTCAGGTCCAGCCGTTCGAAGGCGTCCTTCTGGACGATCTGGACGACCTGCGCCGGAAAGAAGGAGCGGATGTCGCTCATCCATTGTGCAACGCGCGGCGCCGACCGGCCAAGGCCGCCACGCCGCTTGCGTGGGTCGGCAGAAGCGGCGCTAATGCCGTCGCCGTAGAGAGCGTCGAGTGCCGCCGAAAGCCGTTTGTCGTCGCTGGAAAGTGCCCCAGACGTTTCGTCATCGGCGCCGATCGCCAGTCGCCAGCGGCGCTCCCTTCCGCCATCGGCAGTGAGCGGGCCGGGTTCGTTCATTTCGGCCTCGTCATCCATTGCCGGTTTCTCCGTTGAGCAATGGTCCAAGCAGCCCCAGGTGCCGGCGCCATGCCTCGCCGCCATCCGGCGTCGGCGTCAGGCCAGCCGGCAAGCGCGCGGCGCGGCCGAGGACCGCTTCGATCAGCCGGCGGCGTTCCATGCGATCCAGATTGGAAAAGACGCGGCGCAGCAACGGCAGGTGCGCGATGAAAGCATCTTCGTCCAGGGATCTGAGCCACCCATCGACCGCACCGCGCAGACCCTCGTCATAAATCAGCCGTTGACCGGCTGTGCTGAAGAAGCCTTCGAAGAACCCGGCCGCGTCAGTGACAGGCGTCCCCGGTGACAGGCGTCGCCCGAGCAGCCCGGCAGCGGCTTCGGCGGACAGGCGACCAGCTTCATACAGCAGGTGTGCGGCGCACCCGGCCAGCAGCGCCGTCGACCGTGACGCCTCCAGTACGGCCGCCAGCCCGTTGCGCCATCCGTCCAGCACGTCTTGGCCGGGTTCGACCAGCCTGATCGCCTCATCGGCCTTGCGCATCGCACCAACCAGTGTCGCGGCGGCCTGCTCATCCAGATCGCGCGCAGCGTAGGGAAGCGCGATCGCACCTTCGACGATCAGCCGCTCCATGAGGCCGGACAGCCGGTCCGTTTGCGTTTTGCGGGCCTCGCCGTAGCGGACAATGTCGGCGAGCGGCGGCACCGACGCCAGGATCTCCAGGCATTCACTGCTGCGCGCCGCGCGTGCCTCCAACGCCGTGAGGCCGGCAGTCGATGCTTCCGACAGGCCTGCAGTGATGGCGCTCTGGACCAGTGCCGCAAGCGTATCGAGCGTCGCCGCCGTTTCGATCATCTGGATCAGGCGGCCATTGGCAGCCTTTTCGATGGTCGGCCCGTAGATCAGGTTCTCGACCAGACGAACGGCATATTCCGGTTCCCACGCTAGGGTCCACCGCTCGCGGAAGGTGCCACGGCTGCGACCGGCATCGGTCAGTCTGCCCCAATGCACACCAAGCACGTGCAGCCGATGCAGCAATGTCGAGCGAAACAGCCCGCTCTCGCTTCGCAGGTCGACCGACAGTTCCCGCTCCAGCGCCTCGGGTTTTAGGCGCGCCGCCTTTTGGCTACGCTGCAGATCCTCGATCAGTGGCGCCAGCGGTGTGTCGGGCGGAATTTCGCCGACGTCCGAACCCAGAAGCAGCTCGGCCTCGACCAGCCCCCACAGCAACGCTTCGCCGTTGAAGAGGGCGGCGATCGCGGCGTCGCGCAATTCCTCAAATCCGGGTTTCGGTCGTTCGCGAATCGCGGCTAGCGTCCGGGCGAGCCGCTCCGCTTCGATCAACGAAGCGGTCGAGATCAGGTGACCCTTCGCCCGCAGCACGGCGGCGATCGTCGCAAGCCACAGGGTCGCCGCATCGCGCCGGCCGCGCGTGCGCCAGAGATGCTTGCACCAGCCCGGTGCGACGACGCCCGCGCCATAGCCGTATCCCCGCGCCAGGCGCGGTCCCGTCCACGGTGCCCATGTCATTGTGCTCTTGCGCCGGGCAATTCCCTTGATCAGGACCTGATCGTTTTTCTGAGTGTGGGTGGCCTGCAGCGCCGGCACATGCCATGCCCCGCAGACGACGGCGATCGGCCCGTCGAACTGCTTACGCGCCTTGGCGATTTCGAGCCGCATATGCGCCTCGCGCTTGGCTTCGAACTGCGCGATCGGACCCTCACCATTCCGCAGTGTCGTCATCGCATCGGCGATGGCCGCAAATATGGGGCCGGGTTCCGGGTTCTGTTCAATGATGTCCGACCACCAGCTTTCGCCGTCCTCATAACCGGCGGCGTGTGCCAGCATGGCTATCGGATCACGCGGAAGCGGAGCCGCGTCACCATCCTCGGGGGCTTGGGTAGCTTCGGTCGCATCGGTGTCCTCCGCGCCACCGATCGCAGCAGTGGTGAACCGTGCCGATGACGGCAGGTCGATAAACTGCAACGTCGCCTTATTGCCCACAGCCCAAAGCGCCGCCTGGTATTCGGGCGAGAACTCGGCAAAAGGCCAGAAGCTTGTCGAAGCCGGATCGTCCTCCGGATAGCAAAGGAGCGCCACAGGCGGCTGCATTTCGGGGCGGGCCAGCATGGGCAGAAGCTCAGAGGCGTCGATCGGCCCCTCGATCAGCACGGCGACCCGGTTCAAATCCTTCAGTGCCTGCACCAGGCTGTCGGCGGAACCCGGCCCGTGATGGCGTATCCCGAAATAGGCAATGTCGCCGTGGCCCATGGCGTCAGATCGCTGCGTTCAGCGCCGCGTAATAGCCGGCATAGTCGGCCCGCTTCTTGAGCACGGTTTCCAGATATTCCTCCAGCACCACCTTGTCCTGTACCGGATCCTTCACGATCGCGCCGACAAGGCTGGCGGCGAGACCTTCGGCGCCGAGCTTGCCACTGTCGAACCACGCCGCCTGGCTGAGCCCGCCAACCATCGTGGCGATCGCTTCTGCGGTCGACAGCGAGCCGGAAGGCGTCTTCAGCGTCACCTTGCCGTCGGCAGTCGCGCCGGAGCGCAATTCGCGGAAAATGGTCAGCACACGGGCGATCTCCTCGCCGACATTTTTCGGCACCGGCAGGTCGAGTCCGCCAGCCATCTCGTCGACCCGTTTGGAGACGATCGCCACCTCTTCGGCCATGTCTTCCGGCAATGGCAGCACCACGACATTGAAGCGACGCTTGAGCGCCGAGGAGAGCTCGTTGACACCTTTGTCGCGGTTGTTTGCCGTGGCGATAATGTTGAAGCCGCGCTGGGCGTAGATCGAGGTGTTCAATTCCGGGATAGGCATCATCTTTTCGGAAAGCACGGTGATCAGCGTGTCCTGCACGTCTGAGCCCATGCGGGTCAGTTCCTCCAGCCGGCAGAGCTTGCCGTTCTGCATGGCTCGGTAGAGCGGCGTCGGCACCAACGCTTCCTGGCTCGGGCCCTTTGCCAGTAGCTGCGCATAGTTCCAGCCATAGCGGATCTGGTTCTCGTCGGTGCCGGCCGTGCACTGCACGATCAGCGTCGAGTCGCCCATGATGGCGGCGGCAAGATGTTCAGACACCCAGGACTTGGCGGTTCCGGGAACGCCGAGCAGCAAGAGTGCACGGTCGGTGGCGAGCGTCGCTACCGCGGTTTCCATCAACCGGCGGCGACCGACATATTTTGGCGTTACCAAGGTGCCGTCACCGGCCTTCCCGCCTAGCAAATAGGTCAGCACAGCCTGTGGCGACAGGCTCCAGCCGGCAGGCCTCTGCCGGTCGTCATCGCGCGCCAGCGCCTGCAATTCCGAAGCGTAGGCCTGCTCGACCGGGAGGCGGATGGCTGCGTTCATTTTGCTGTTCTCCGGATTGGTCATGTGTTGCTTCCAGGCCCCGCCAGTGATGCATTGAGACGTAGAAGCCCGAGTGAAGGAGCCGCGGGCGGCACGCCCGCCGCGACCATGTCGTCGATCAATTTCGCTGCCGTGGTCGCGGTGGCAAGGAAGCCGATCGTCTCCAGTACATCGTCGAGACCCCGCCGCGCGGCGTCGTCTTTTCCGCCGGCGGCGGAACGCAGTGCGGCGAGCGCCTGTCCATTCGTCAGGTCGTCCCATTCCAGCCAGTCGACATCGATGCCTTCCGCCAGGTTGATCATGCCAAGATAAGTTGTCTCCTTGAGGATCAGCCTGATGAGGACACGCTTTCTGCGGCTGTCCAGGCGCGGCATGAGGTGAAGCACGAACAGCGCCGGTTTGCCGCCTTCGGCGATAAGCGTATCCGCCATCTGCGTAAGGGCGGCTTCGCTCCCTGAGGCGGCGACCATTCGTGCGATCAGGATGTCGGCTTTATTGTCGGCACCAAATTGCCAGCCTCCTATGAATTCGGCTTCCGTAGTGTTGAACCGTTCGGTAAGGTCGACGAGGTTGCATATCTCGAACAGTTCGGCGCGGCGTTGCTCCTGCACTTGGGATTTTAGTTTTGCTGGAGTATAGATCGTCCGGCGGCGGATGAAGCCCGATCTGCCTTCAGTGATAAAGGCGGCGAGTTCGGCTACGGGATCGTCCGGTCCACCGTCGCTCGGGCGAACGTGCTCTCCTAATCTTGCCAGCAGCCGGCCAGCCAGTTCGCGCACCTTGCCGGACCTGTCGGCGGAAAGGCTTTTCAGGAAAGGCACGTCCTCGGCACTCAGGCCGAAGCGCATAAGCTCGACCAGCGCAAGCCTGACTTCCGCCGGTTCGCCCGACGCCTTGGCTTCGATCAACATTCGAGCCGATGTCGGGTCGGTACGGCGCATATCGGCAAGGACCAAGCGTCGCGCGGCGGGATAGAACTCATCCCAGTTTTCCGCAGTCAGTTTCTCTTGTGGGGCAAGCCTTTCCCCGTTCATGCTTGCTTGCCAGTCTACCCATGGTGCGTAGACGTCCGGGCTGTTCTGATCCGAGGGCATCCAGTCCATGGGATGGAGCACAAAGCCGCGGCTGGCGACGAGCGCCGCCACGCGTGCCTTTCGCCTCGCGTCGGCGGCGTGCTTCAGAGCGGCTCTCAACAACGGCCGAAATCGTGCCGGCAGAATGGGCAGGGCAAGTCTGGGCAGCGGCGGACGACGCTTGAGTGTCGTCGGCGCGGCCGGCCGCAGCGCGACGTCGAGCGCTTGTGCTGCGATTGCCAGGAGCCGGCGCTCCTGTTCGTCGGGACTTGCACCGCCGGCGATTGCCTTCCATCCGGCCGGAGCCAGATCGAACGTAGCACCGCCGGTGATCCAGCAATCGCGCATTGCCGCCAGGCCTGTTTGCTCGCTTTCGTTCACGCCAGATCAAGCCTCCCGAACTCGCTTTGCGCCGCCAGAAGCTCAAGCCGGGCGCCGTTCCAGAGCGCTGCCGTGGCTGCAAGGTCGAGGCCGAGCAAGGTTTGATCTACCGCGCCGGCGATCGGCAAGGCGATCCCCTGCGGTTCATCCTCCGCCTGCCACCATGCCGTGCCCCGATCATCGAGCAGGATAGCACCGGGCGGCAGCATGAGGGGACAATCGGCGATCCAGGGCGCGGCGTCCTGATGGGAAGCATGCGTGGCGAGCGGATCCTTCGCGGTGCCAAAAGCAAAATCGGGCCACGCGCCGGGCACAACCTCCCCCATGCGCTCCACCACGAGGGCGCGGAGCGGCAGGCGTGATGGATAAAACACCAGTCGGGCATTGAAACGGTCGCCTGGTGCAAAAGCGTTGGACCGGCGCCCGGCCGAAGCCGGGAAAAAGTCGAGCAGCACGGCAAATTGCGGGGTGGCGCTTTTCAAATCGAGCAGCCAGGTCGAATGGCTGACCAGACCATCGCGGCGGCTCTCGATCTTCTCGCCGAGAACTTCCCAGAGGCTTTCAACCTGTCTTGCATCCGGACTGCTGAGAACCTGTTCGCGGGGTTCCGACGTTGATACGAGGCGCTTCAGCTCGGGGTCGTCGGGCTCCGACCGCCACGCCTTGGCCAGCAGCACGAGCTTGCCGAGCTCGCGGATTGCCGCATCAGACCGTTCCTCGCTGCGCAGCGCCATCAGCCGCGACGGAATCTCGTCGATACGGCCGGCGAGCGCGGCTGCCTTCATATCGACCAGCCGCGCAGCAATCCGCCGGCAACGGTCGCTGCTGGCGTCGACAAACCCGGACAGACCGAGCCGTAACTGGTCGGCAATCCACTGGTCAAGCTCATCGAGCCCAGCCGACACTGCTTCTCGTGTGCTTTCCGCCCGCTTGCGCTGCGCCGCCTCGCGACGCTCCAGCGCCGCGATGTCTTCAATGGCGGTGCTCTCGTCGGCTTGTGAGGCTTCGCCGATGCGCTTGGCTTCCGCACCGGGTACCGGTTGCGCCGGCTGTGGCGTTGTCTTCCTGCGTCGGCCAAGCCAGTCATTCACCCATTCCGGCGTGGTATTGGCAGCGGCAAAACTGGCTGGCGCGGTGGCGGCAATCCACATCAGGGCCAGAGTGTGCTTGCATGGGAATTTGCGCGAAGGGCAGGTGCATTTGTAGCCGTGATCACCCGTGTCGACCACCACTCGATAAGGATTGGAGCCGGAGCCCTGGCATTCGCCCCAGATGAGCGCCTGCTGCTCATGCTTTTCGAGCCGCGGCCAGTTCGTTCGTTTGGTGAGCTTGGAGGCGGCGCTCAGCGACGCCTGATCGGGAGCAAGCGCCTCAATGGTTTTCAGATCGAATTCCAAGCCGCGCTTCTCCCCGCCCCGACGCAGTATAGATAGCGGTTTGTGAAGAATTATTATAGCTCTGGCATGGTGAAGATTGGCATGCCTTGGCCCTGTTTTGATGGGCCGGGACATGCCTCAGACGCAAATGGGGTCGACTGTTATTCGGCAGACAGAACGGGCTTTGGTAGCCGGCGGCCTAGGCGGAAGCGTTCAGGCTCTGCCCTTCAGGAACTCGATCACCATTGCCGCGGTCCAGGTGAAGCGATTGCCGCCGAGCGGCTCGCCGCTGAGGGGATCGTAATATTCGGCAAAACCGCTCTCGGCGATCAGCTCGAGACTGGATTGCGTGATCCGTTGTGCGATTTGGCTGTGGCCGGCGGCGGCAAGGCCGTCGGCGATCATGTAGTTGACCACCAGCCAGACCGGGCCGCGCCAGTAGCGCTTTGGGTCGAAGCGCCCATCCTCAGGATCGTGCGACGGGACGATGTAACGCGCTTTGCCGGCGATGCGCTCGATCGTTGCAGCGATGGTCGCTGCCCGGCTTTCCGGGATGGCCGAAAATACCGACAGAATGCCGCCGACCGACGCGCTGTCAACATGCTTTCCGGCCACTCGGTCGAAACAAATGTACTGGCCATGCGCGTCGCTCCACAGCCGTTCCATTGCCGAAAGCCCCTTTTCGGCACGGGCGCGATTGGCTTCTGCGATTTCGGTTTCGCCAAGTGCCTCGGCGAGATCGGCAAGGTCGGCGGCGGAACGGATCAGGATGGCGTTGAAGCCGGGATCGACGACCTGGAATGGCGAGGCATCGTGCAGCCGGGCATTATCCCAGCCAAGCCCGCGGAAATGCTGCAACAGCCAGACATAGCGGTCATACTGTGCCTTGGTTGGACGATGCGCCGGATCGGCGTGCAGGATGTCGCGGCGGGTGTAGGGCTCGACGCCTTCGGTCGGCACGCGCTCGAACGCCTCGTCCCAGTCGATCGAGTTGTCGCGGCCGGACTCCCATGGGTGGATTATGGCGACCAGCCCTTCGCCGTCCGGGTCGCGATTTTCGTAGAACCAGCGGTGCCAGGCATCGATTTTCGGCAACAGCGCGCGGGCGCGATCGGCCGCCAGGGCCTTGTCCTTGGCCTGGTCGAACAAGCGGCGCACGGCAAAGCCGGCGACCGCCGGCTGGGTGATGCCGGAGGTGGCAGTCGGGCGGTTGGTTCGCCAGACCTCCGGCCCGGGGAAATAGCCGTCGCTCCAGACATGGAAGACGATGTGCGGCACCATGCCGTCTGGCCATTGGTGGGCGAACAGCGTGTCGATCTCGGTCCAGGCGCGCGCCTCGTCATAGTGGGCAAGGCCGAGCGCGGTCAGGCAGGAATCCCAGTTCCACTGAAACGGGTAGAGCCCCTTGGTCGGTATGGTATAGGTGCCTTGGTCATTTTCCCTGAGCACCTCGACGGCGCGGGCGATGGTTTCGTCGACAGCAAGAGATATCATCGGGGCGTTCGTACTTTCAGAATCGAAGGGGATCAAAGGGCGTTGGTGGTTTCGGGATCGAACCAGCGGACGCGATCGGGTTTGGGCGAAAGCCGCAAGTGATCGCCGACGGCGACCGTGGCATTCGATTCGAGGATGGCGCGGAACAGGCCGCCCTCGACGTCGCAGGTGACCAGCGTGTGCGGTCCGAGCGGCTCGACAACGCGCACGGTGGCGTTAATACCTTCGTTGCCGGCGTCCACATCCTCGGGGCGAATGGCGAATTCTATCGTCTGCTTGTCCGATTTGGGGCCGGGCAGCGTCAGCCCGGCGACGGTCCAACTGCCGTCGGCCGTCTTCGTCGCCGGGATGAAATTCATCGGCGGGTTGCCGATGAAGGAGCCGACGAAGCGGGCCGCCGGATTGCGGTAGACCTCTACCGGCGAGGCGGCCTGGACGATACGGCCCTGATGCATGACGGCGATGCGGTCGGCGAGGCTCATCGCCTCGACCTGGTCGTGGGTAACGTAGATGGTGGTGGTCTTGGACGCCGCGAGCACACCTTTGAGCTCGGCGCGCATTTCGAGCCGCAGCAGCGCGTCTAGGTTGGACAGCGGCTCGTCCATCAAGATCACGTCAGGCTCCATCGCCAGGGCCCGGGCCACAGCCACGCGTTGGCGCTGACCGCCGGAAAGCTGGCCCGAATAGCGCTTCAAAAGCTGTTCGATATGCATGAGCTCGGCGGTGCGGTTGACGCGCCCGTCGACCTCCTGCTGCGGCAGCTTCTTCATGCGCAGGCCGAAGGCGATATTCTCGAATACCGTCAGGTGCGGAAACACGGCGTAATTCTGGAACACCATAGCGATGCCGCGTTCGCGCGGCGGCAGATGGTCGACGCGACGGCCGCCGATCCAGACCTCGCCCTGGCTTGGCGTTTCCAGCCCGGCGACGATCCTCAGCAGCGTGGTCTTGCCGCAACCCGAGGCGCCAAGCAGCACCATGAATTCCTGGTCGGCGATGGTCAGGTCGATCGAATGCAGCGCTGTGAAGCCGCCGAAACGTTTTGCCACCTGCTTGATGACGATCTCAGCCATCGGCGTTCTCTTTTGTGCGCGTCATCGGTTGGCGATCCCCCACATGGCGAACAGATATTTGCGAACGGCGAAGATGAAGATCAGCGCCGGAATGACCAGTGCCGCGCCACCGGCAAATTTGAGGTAGAGCGGCGATTCGCCGAGGCTCTGCAACAGGAAGGCAGTCAGCGTCCGGTTCTCTATGGTGAGCACTGCGGCAGCAAACACCTCGTTCCAGGAGATGGTGAAGGCAAACACCGCCGACGCCGCGATGCCCGGCAGCGCCAGCGGCAGAATGACTTTTCGGAATGCCTGCAATCTCGTGCAGCCGAGCGTCCAGGCCGCCTCCTCCAGCTCGACGGGAATGCCGGAGAACAGCGAGAAGGTGATCAGCACCGCAAACGGCAGCGCCAGCGTGGTGTGGACCAGCGCCAGCCCGATCGCGGTGTCGTCGAGGCCGGTGCGGATGAACATCACCGCCAGCGGCAGCGCCAGCAGCGGCAGCGGGAAGGCGCGGGTCATCAGCACAAGGAAACGGAACGTTTCCTTGCCCGGGAATTCGAAGCGCGACAGCGCGTAGCCCGCGGGTGCGCCGAAGCCGATCGAGAGGAGCATCGTCAGCGTGGCGACGAGAACGGAGTTCCACAGCGCCTTGGCGACGCCGGCGAAATTGATGAAGAAAGAAAGGCTGCCGAAATCGAATGACGGGAAGAAGCGCTTGGGAAAGGCGGTCACCTCTTCCGGCGACGACAGCGCGTTGACGATCAACAGATAGATCGGCAGCAGCACCCAGACGCAAAGCAGGATGACCGTTGCGACCAGCAACCAGTTGCCGGCTTTGCGGGCCTCAGGCGCGGCGATCGAGAGCTCCGCGACAGTGCTCATATGCGAGTCTCCTTCGGCACACGCAGCACCCGCAGGAAGAACAGCGTGAAGCCGATCGAGATGGCGAGGATGAACAGCGCCATGGCGGCGGCGACATTGTGGTCCTGCAGCGCGAACTGCCAATTGTAGGTCTCGCCCATCAGCACCGGCAGATTGGTGCCGCCGAGTGCTGCAACCACGGCAAAGACCTCAAAGGCAAGGATGACGCGCAGGATGATCGAGGTCTGCAGGCTTGGGCGCAGCAGAGGCAGCGTGATCTTGATGAAGCGCTTCCACGGGCTAGCGCCAAAGACCTCCGCCGCCTCGTAGTATTCCCGGGGGATCAGCCCCATGCCGGCGACCAGAATGACCATCATGATGGCGGTCGCGCGCCAGATCTCAGCCAGCGCCACGGCGATGAAGATCGTCAGCTTGCTCTGGTAGCCGAGGAACATAACCGGCCTGTCGATGACGCCGAGATTGGAGAGCAAGGTGTTCAGGAAGCCGGACTGGTCGAAGATGGCGAGCCAGATCAGCCCGGCGGCGAGATCGGAGATGCCGAGCGGAATAGCGAAGATGTAAAGCGCAGCGCTGCGCCCGGTTTCAAGCCGCGACACCACCGTTGCCATCAGCAGCGCCATCACCAGTTGGATCGGCACGACGATGGCGCTCAGCAGCAGCGTATTGCGGACAGTGACCGGAAACTTCCAGCTGCCCGCCATGGTACGGAAATTGTCGAGCGTAAAGCCGCCGTCGCGGGTGAACGCCTCGAAGGCGACCAACACGAACGGGTAAAGGAAAAAGACACAGAGGAACAGCGTCGCCGGCGTCAGCAGCAGATAGGGCAGGGCCTTGCTGTGCATGGAGCGCTCTCTCTATTCGAAGCTTCAAAAGGGGTGGGCGCCCGGCGCGCTGGAAATCCGGACGCCCGGGAGGATTCTTAATCGACCGGGCAGGCGCCTTGCGAGGGCTTGTCGGGCGCCCAGCATGGCGCCTTCGCCTGGTCGATGATCGCCTTCAGCGCCGTCGCCTGTTCGTCGAGCACGCCGTGCACATCCTCGCCGCCGAGCACGATGCGCTCGAAGCTGTCGGTGTAGACCTGGTTGAACTTGCCGCCGAGGCCGCCAAGTCCCATCGGCAGCAGCGCCGGCAACGCATCGGGAGCTCCGGTCATGGTGGCGATCACTGGGCTGAAGGCCTTCACCGAGGCCGGCATGTCGTCGGGCAGCTTGACGTCGACGATGGGGAAGAAGTTTGTCGCCTTCACCGTCGCGATCTGGGTTTCCCGCTTCAGCATATAGGCGACCAGCGCCTTGGCCTTGTCCATGTCAGGCGAGGTCTTCGGGATAGCGACACCGGCCACCACCGACATGTAGCCGCGGCCTGCCGGGCCAGCCGGCGCCGGGAAGGCGACAAACTCGTCGGGTTTTTGGTTGAAGGCGTCGGCGAGGCGCGCCACGTGATCGAATGCCACCCAGACTTCGCCGGTCAGCAGCGGCTCCTGCATGAAGGCATAGTTGGTCGAATTCGGGTTGGTGTATTGCCACAATTCCTTGAACTTATTCCACGCCGTCTCGGCCTCCGCCGAGCGGAACTTCGTCACCATCGAGCCGGTATACGATGGAAGGAGAAAACCCTCGAAGAAACGGTGCTTCAGCCCTTTCGGGCCGGCCGGAAAACCGAATTTGGGCGAACCGGTCTTTTCAGCGATGTTTTTCGCCCACTCGATCAGTTGGTCATAAGTGATGGTGTTGAGATCGGTGCCGGCCGGCAGATATTGCAGCGCCTGTTTGTTGGCCGCCATCAGAAAGGTGGCCTGCATCCATGGCAGGTACTTCTGCTCGCCGGTGCCGAGCATGCCGAGCTTCTTGTAGGTCTCGTTGACCTTGACGCCACCGAGATCGACGCCAGAGAGATCGACAAGGTTCGCGCCGACGGTGGAGAAGTCTCCGTGCAGGCCGCCGAGCACGCCTATGGTGCCGGAGCCGGCCTGCAGTTCGGCCTGAAGGCGGGTGAGCCAGGGCCCGTCCTCGGCGACCTGATAGTCGACCTGGCCGTCAAACCCCTTCAGCACTTCGCTGCGCATCTTCTGTGTCTCTTCCACTGGTCGCGCCTGTGTCGACCAGAACAACACCTGCTGGGCTTGTGCTGCGCCGGCAGCAAGCGACAACGCCAGCACCGCACCTGCCAATGTCCTCAACGCATTCATCGTCGTCTTCCTCCCTGGTTGTGCGCCGCTAAGGCGTCAGTTCCGTCCTGTGGGTGCCGGGCCATGGCTTGCCCGCGAGACAAGTGTCGGCCGGACCAGCCGCGTCAGTGGCGCGTCCGGCCTGTCGCCGATTACGGTCAGCAGCATCTCGCCGATCTCGCGCGCGCACCGGCGGATCGAGGCGTCGAAAGTGGTCAGCCCCGGCGGCGCATAGGCGGAGGCGGCTATGTTGTCGAAGCCGATCACCGAAAGGTCGCGAGGAATGGCAAGTCCGGCGCGCCCCGCCTCTTCCATCACAGTCAGCGCCAGCTCGTCGAACAGCGCGACAATCGCCGTCGGCCGCTCGGTGGCGTGCAGAAGCCGGTTGATTGCCTGGATGCGGGCACCGCGATCGAAACGCGGCGCCGTCGCCACATCGAGCCTGACGGACGGATCGCCCCGGCGGGCGATCGCGGCGGCGAGCCCGTCCTGTCTGAGATGGCGAAATGTCATCGGCTCGGAAATCGTCACCAGGCCGAAATGGCGGTGTCCGAGATCGTAGAGCATGTCGAAGGCCTCGCCGAATGCGTGCGCGCCATCGGTATCGAGCCAATGGTAGGCAAAGTCGCCGTCGAGCAGCCGGCCATGCGCGACGAACGGGAAATTGCGGTGACGCAGATAGGCAAGCCGCTCGTCGACCTCGGCGATGCGGGTGACGACGACCCCATCGGCGCGTCCGGATTCGACGACATGGCGAAGCACGGAAAGTTCCGACTGGCCCTGCGCCGCTGCGGCCAGGATCAGGTCGGAGCCGTGCGAAACCAACCCTTCGCCGAGACCGGTGACGAATTCGCCGAGGAAGGAATCGACCAGATTGGGGCCGCGGATCGGAAGCACCATGCCGACAAAGCCGCTGCGGCCGGAGACCAGCGTGCGGGCTGCGGTGTTCGGCACATAGCCGGCCTGATGCGCAGCCTCGGCGACACGTTGGCGCGTTTTCAAGGCAATTTGCTCGTGACCGGCAAGGGCGCGCGAAACGGTGGTAATCGACAGGCCGAGCTGCGCAGCAAGTTCCTTGAGGGTGGTAACGCGGGCCGGCATCGTTCCTCCCGAACGAAGTTTGAAACGTTTGTAATCACTTCAAGCGAAATTGCAAACGTTTTAAACGACGCGCGGTAGTGTTGTTTCTTGCCCATTGGTTAGCGCGGCCCTATTCGGCCCCGGCCGGCAAACTCCTGGCCGGAGATTTAAACGCAGCGGTTGCTTGACTCGGGCGACGCCTTGTGAAAAATTTTGCAGCAACTGATAAAAATATCAAAGGGCGGAAATGGTTGGTTTTGGCAACGGCCTGCTGCGCGACGATGAGACCGGCATGGCAGCCCGTGCCGCCTGGCTTCACTATGCCGGCGGCCTGACCCAGTCGGAGGTCGCCAAACGGCTTGGCCTGACCAGTCTCAAGGCGCATCGCCTGATCACCAAGGCCAATCAGGAAGGCCTGGTCAAAGTCTACATCGACGGCGAAGTCTCAGAATGCGTGGAGCTTGAGGATGAGTTGTCCGGCCGGTACGGCCTCGACTACTGCGAGGTGGTTCCGGACTTCGATGCCGAAGACCTACCGCTCAAGGCGCTCGGCATTGCTGGCGCGCAGTTTCTCAAGCGCGAGATCGAACGCGGCGAAGAGGCGCTGATCGGCGTCGGCCACGGCCGCACGCTTGCCGCCTGCGTGGAATATCTGCCGCGCATATCGGCCGGCAGGATCCGTTTCGTCTCGCTGCTTGGCGGCCTGACGCGCAAGTTCTCGGCCAATCCGCATGACGTCATCCACCGCGTCGCCGAGCGGACTGGTGCGGAGGCCTATGTGATGCCCGTACCGATGTTCGCCAACACGGTCGAGGATCGAACGGTGTTGCTCGGGCAGAAGGGCGTCAGCGATGTCTTCGACCTCGCCAAGACCGCCGACCTGCTCATTGCCGGCATCGGCACCGCCGAGCGTGAGGCCTCGCTTGTCGCCACCGGCATGATCGAGAAGGGCGAGATGGAGGAGATTCGCCGCAACGGCGGCGTCGGCGAACTGCTCGGCCATTTCTTCGACGATGCCGGAAAGGCCGTTGCGACGACCCTTTCCAACCGGGCGCTGGCACTGGCGCGCGAAGACATCAGCAACCGCAGGATTGTCGCCGTCGCCGGCGGCAAGGTGAAGGTTCGCGCCATCAAGTCAGTGCTGGAGGGCCGCTATCTCAAGGGCCTGATAACCGACGAGCGGACGGCGCGATCGCTCGTGGAACAGACGCCGGTCGGGTAGCCGGCAACCATTTCGTTGAAACTACCCTGTGGAGGAGAAGAGAAATGCATGAGAAAGAGAAAGACCTCATCGACGCATTCCTGCGTGGACAAGTCGACCGCCGTGGGCTGATCAAGGGCCTCGGTGCAATGGGCCTTGCCGCCAGCACCGCCGGCACACTGCTCAATTTCGGGCAGACCCGCGCCCTGGCGGCTGATTTCGACTGGCAGGCGCATAAGGGCAAAACCATCAAGCTGTTGCTCAACAAGCATCCTTACGCCGATGCGATGATCGCCAACCTCGACAATTTCAAGAAGCTGACCGGCATGGAAGTCGTCTATGACGTATTCCCGGAAGACGTCTATTTCGACAAGGTTACCGCCGCGCTGTCGGCCAGCTCGCCCGAATACGATGCCTTCATGACCGGCGCCTACATGACCTGGACCTACGGCCCGGCCGGCTGGATCACCGACCTCAACGAATGGATCAAGGATCCGGCCAAGACCAACCCGAAATATGCCTGGGACGACTTCCTGCCAGGCGTCAAGAACTCCTGCGCCTGGAACGGCCAGCCGGGCGGCGCGCTCGGTTCGGCGGACGCCAAGCAATGGTGCATTCCGTGGGGCTTCGAGCAGAACAACATCACCTACAACAAGGGCATGTTCGACAAGGTCGGCGTCAGCGTTCCCGGCAATATGGATGAGATGGTCGCTACGGCGGCGAAGCTCACCAAGGACGTCGGCGGTGGCGTCTACGGCATCGGCGTGCGCGGCTCGCGCTCCTGGGCAACGATCCACCCGGGCTTCCTGTCGGCCTACGCCAATTTCGACCAGAAGGACCTGAACGTCTCGGCTGACGGCAAGCTGTCGGCTGCTATGAACACCGCCGAATCCAAGGCTTTCCACAAGCAGTGGGTCCAGATGATCCAGGAGAGCGGTCCGAAGGACTGGTCGACCTACACCTGGTATCAGGTCGGCACCGATCTCGGTGCAGGTGCTTCGGCGATGATTTACGACGCCGACATCCTTGGCTACTTCATGAATGGCGGCGACAACAAGATGGCCGGCAAGCTCGCCTTTTCGGCATTCAAGGCCAATCCTGCCGCCAAGGCGCCGACGCCCAATATTTGGATCTGGTCGCTGTCGATGTCCAACTTCTCCAAGGACAAGGACGCCACCTGGTACTTCATGCAATGGGCATCCGGACCCGAGCATGCATTGTTCGGTGCGACCAAGATGGACTTCGTCAATCCGGTTCGTCAGTCGGTCTGGAACGACGAGATGTTCCGCGAGAAGCTGAACAAGAGCTATCCGGGTTATGTCGAGATGTTCGACGTCTCGGCGCCAGGCGCCAGCATCAAGTTCACCCCGCAGCCGCTGTTCTTCGATCTCACCACCGAATGGGCGGCGACGCTGCAGAAGATGGTGGCCAAGGAAGTGCCGGTCGACGAGGGCCTCGACAAGCTGGCCGAGAGCATCAACAGCCAGCTCAAGGAAGCCGGGCTCGGCTAAGCCGCGGCCAAGGCTGACCCGTCCGCGGGCCAGCCTTTGAGATGTGATACGTTTGCGACGCGGTCCCGAAAGGTGCCGCCTGCTCGCCCGACCGGCCGCCTTGCTCCCTTGGGCGGCCGGGACGGCGAAGCAACAGGATGACGGAGCAGCCGATGACTGCGGCGACAATACAAAGAAACAGGCCGTCGGGCTTCAGGATCAGCAAGCGGGTGCTGCCCTATCTCCTCAGCCTGCCGGCTCTGCTGGTCTGCATCGGCATCCTGATCCCGTTCCTGACGTCGGTGGTCTATTCGTTCCAGCGCTACCGGTTGAGCCAACCCTGGGCGCGGCAGTTCAACTGGGGCGACAACTATATCTCCTTCTTCACCGACCCGAAGTTCTGGAACACGCTGGAGATCTCGCTGCTCTACGCCGGCATCACCGTTGTGCTTGAACTGCTTCTCGGTCTCGGCATCGCCATGCTGCTGCAAAAGCGCTCGACGCTGAACAACTTCATCTCGATCATGCTGCTGATGCCGCTGATGACGGCGCCGGCGCTCGCCGCGCTGATGTGGAAGCTGATGACCAATCCCGGTTTCGGCGTGCTCAGCTATCTCGCCAGCCTGATCGGGTTGCAGGATTTCCGCTGGGCCTCGTCTCCGTCGACGGCACTGCTCACCGTCGTTCTTGTCGACATCTGGGTCTACACGCCCTTTATCATGATCCTGCTGCTTGCCGGCCTGCGCAGCCTGCCGACGCAGCCCTTCGAGGCGGCAGCACTCGACGGCGTGCCACGCAGCTTCGTCTTCTTCCGCATCACACTGCCGATGCTGACCCCCTACATCTTGACGGCGACCTTGTTCCGCCTGCTCGATTCGATCCAGCAATTCGACATCATCTACGCTATGACCCAGGGCGGTCCGGGCGACACGCTGACCGTGTTCCAGGTCGAGGCCTATCTCAATTTCTTCCAGTCGACCAATGTCGGCCGCTCGGCGGCACTGATGATCATCCTGTGGGCGATCACCTATTTCCTCTCGAACATTTTCATCAAGAACTGGCTGCGGCTGCGCGAACGCGCCCGCGGCCAGGCATAGGAGGCTGGCGTGGAACACACCTCGCTTCTCGAACGCATCCTGCGCGGCATTGCCCTGGCGCTGGTCGTGATCTTCTTCATGTTCCCGATCGTCTGGATCCTGATGATGTCGTTCCAGACCAACGAGACAATCCTGCGGATTCCGCCGCAGCTTGTCTTCGAGCCGACGCTCGCCAACTACACTGCCTTGATCACCGGCAAGCTGATGACGGCGGCCGGCACGCTCGATATCGCCTTCATGCGCAACCTCTGGAATTCCGTCTTCCTGTCGGTCACCTCGGTTGCCGTCGCGTTGCTGCTCGGCGTTCCGGCGGCCTACGCCTTTGCGCGGCACAAATTCCGCGGCTCGGAGGACATTGCCTTTACGCTGCTGTCGTTCCGGTTTGCGCCGGCGCTGCTGGTGCTCCTGCCGCTCACCCTCTATTTCCAGAAGCTCGGGCTGGCCAACACCTATATCGGGCTGATCTGGGTCTATCAGCTGATCTGCCTGCCGTTGATCCTGTGGATCGTGCGCGGCTATTTCGAGGACATTCCCGCCGACATCGAATACGCCTACCGCATTGCCGGACATTCCTGGTTTGCCACCTTCCGCAAGATCGCGCTGCCGCTCGCCGGCCCAGGCATTGCCGCTGCCGGTCTGCTCGCCTTCATCTTTGCCTGGAACAATTTCGTTTTTGCGCTGGTGCTCGCCTCGGCCGACAAGCAGCCGGTGACGGTCGGCGCGCTCGCCTTCATCACCTCCTCGGGCATCCAGTACGGCCAGATCTCGGCGGCGATCGTGCTGTCGATCACGCCAACGCTGGCGCTCGCGCTCTATGCACAACGCTATCTCGTCGAAGGCCTGTCGCTTGGCGCGGTGAAAGGATAGTCCGATGGCAAGCCTCGAACTGCGAAACATCGTCAAGCGCTATAAAAGCCAGACTGTTCTCGACAATCTGTCGCTGACCGTCGCCGACGGCGAAACGCTGGTCCTGTTCGGGCCGTCCGGCGCCGGCAAGACCGTGCTGCTGCGGCTGGTGGCCGGCGTCATCGACCCCGACGAGGGAAAGATACTCATCGGCGGCGAGGACATGACCGATCTCGACGCCGAGTTCCGCGGCGTCGGCATGGCATTTCAGAACTTCGCGCTGTTCCCGCATATGACGGCGTTCGATAACATTGCGACGCCGCTGCAGGCGAAGCACTCATCGCAAGGCACGATAAAGACCGGCGTCGAGAGCGTCGCCAAGCTGTTGAAAATCGGCCATGTGCTCAGCCACAAGCCACGGGCGCTGTCCAACGGCCAGAAGCAACGCACCGCACTTGCCCGCGCCCTGGTCGGCTCGCCGCCGCTGCTGCTGCTCGATGATCCCTTGCGCAACGTCGATGCCAAATTGCGCTTCGAAATGCGGCTGGAATTGCCAAGACTGCTGGCGGATCGTGGCGCGACCGTCATCTACGTCACCCAGGACTACAAGGAAGCGATGGCGCTCGGCGACCGCATCGCGGTGATGTCGCAGGGCGTCGTCAAACAGCTCGGCACGCCCGAGCAGATCTATCGCGAGCCGGCCAATGTCGAGATCGCCCGGCTGTTCGGCGATCCGACCATCAACCTTCTGGACGTCAAGCCGGCGCGGGACGCCAAGGGCATCTATGTCGGCCTGTCCAACGTCCAGGTCCATCTTGCCGGCGCTCATGAGGCGGCGGTCGGCCGCGACTGCGTGATCGGTTTGCGGCCGGAGGCGCTGGCGTTTGTCGATGAACGCACGCCCGGCGCCATCCCGGTGACGGTCGAGGCCGAGACGCCGCTCAACGAGAAGATCGTCACGCTGGTGCGCACCGTGCGCGGCCGTGAAATCCTGGTTTCGCGTCCTTCCGGGACACCGGGCCAATCCGAGGGCAAGGTCTACATTGCCGTCGACAGTAAAAGCGCCCTTTTGTTCGATCGCACAAGCGGCGAGCGCATCGGCTCGAAAAACGTCGTCAATTTGCGCAGCGGAGAAGCGGCATGAGCCCGACCGCAATCACCATTTCGGGCGTCGACAAGTTCTACGGTCCGATCGACCGCGGCGTACACGCCGTCAAGAACCTGACGATGGAAATCGCCAAGGGCGAGATCGTGGCGCTGCTCGGCTCGTCCGGCTGCGGCAAGACCTCGACATTGCGCATGATCGCAGGCTTCGAAGAGGTCTCGCGCGGCACCATCGCGGTTGCCGGCCGCAAGGTGCACACGTTGCCGCCGGTCAGGCGCAACGTCGCAATGGCCTTCGAGGGCTATTCGCTCTACCCGCCGCTGACCGTGCGCGAGAACATGGCCTTCGCCCTCAAGGCGGCCAGGCTGGCGAAGAGTGCGGTCGATGCAAAGGTTGCCAACATCGCCAAGCTGCTCGAGATCGAGGACATTCTCGAGCGCTATCCGAGCTCGATCTCCGGCGGCCAGCAGCAGCGCGCCAGCCTCGGCCGGGCGCTGATCCGCGAGGCCGACCTGCATCTGCTGGACGAGCCGATGGGCCAGCTCGAGCCGCAGCTTCGCGCCGTGCTGCGCGGCCGCATCAAGCACTTCATCAAGGAGCGCGGCCTGACCGCGATTCTGGTCACCCACGACCAGACCGAGGCCAATGCGCTGGCCGACCGCATCGCCGTTATGGAGGGCGGCGTGCTGCAGCAGTTCGATACGCCTGACAGGCTCAAGGAGCGGCCGGCAAACCTGTTCACCGGCACCTTCGTCGGCGAGCCGCCGATGAATGTCTTCGAGGCCTATGTCGGCACGGCTGCCGGCAAGATCAGTCTCAAGCTGCCCGACGGGCTTTCGCTCGACTACGACAAGGATGCGTTCAGCGGCCCGGTTCGCGACGAATTGCTCAACCGCCAACGCGTCGTCATCGGCGTCAGGCCCTATGCCGTGCGCCGCTCGAAGGATGGCGTCCCGGCCATGGTTTCGGCCAATCAATGGCTTGGCGACCAGACCCATATTGCCGCCGATTTCGCCGGCGGTTCGCTGGTTCTGGTCGAACATGACCGGACGCGCCTGGAGCTCGGCGCACCGATCAAGATCAGCATCGATCCGAAAAACCTGCACGTCTTCGATCAGGCGAGCGGCGACGCCATTTCGCACGGCACGGAGCTTGCTTGATGCAGGATGTGCTGATCGGCATCGACGCCGGCACGTCTGTCATAAAATCCGTCGCCTTTGACACGGCGGGCAGGCAGATCGCGTCCGCCGCGCTGCCCAATAAATACGAGACACTGCCGGGCGGCGGTGCCGAGCAGGACCTGACACGCACCTGGGCCGATACCGCGACGACCTTGCGCGAGCTTGCCGACAAGGTGCCGGATCTCGCCAGCCGGACCATTGCCATCGCCGTGACCGGGCAGGGCGACGGTACCTGGCTGATCGACAAGGATGGCGAGCCGGTTGCCAAGGGCTGGCTGTGGCTCGACGCGCGCGCTGCCGCGGTCGTCGAGGAGATCCGCGCGCGGCCGGAGGACCGGCTGCGCTTCGAAAAGACCGGCAGCGGGCTCGCTGCCTGCCAGCAGGGATCGCAGTTCGTGTTCATGAAGCGCCACATGCCCGCGATGCTTGCCAATGCAGCGACGGCGTTCCACTGCAAGGACTGGCTCTATTTCAAGTTGACCGGCCACCGCGCCACCGACCCGTCCGAGGGCACCTTCACCTTCGGCGACTTCCGCACGCGCGGCTATTGCGATGATGTGCTCGAGGTACTCGGCGTCACCGATCTCCGGCATCTACTGCCGCCCATCGTCGATGGCACCAGGCAAAGCACCTCGCTGTCGGTGGCAGCAGCCGATGCGACCGGCCTGCTCGCCGGCACACCGGTCGTTCTGGCCTATGTCGATGTCGCCTGCACGGCGCTCGGCGCCGGCCTGTTCGATCGCGAACGCAAGCCGGGATGCTCGATCATCGGCTCCACCGGAATGCATATGCGGCTTGCCGAAACGCCGGACGAGGTTCTGCTCAACGAGGCTGCAACCGGCTACACGATGACGATGCCGGCACCCGGCGTCTTTGCGCAGATGCAGTCGAACATGGCGGCAACGCTCAATATCGACTGGGTCCTTGGCCTCGCCTCCGGGATTCTCGCCTCGCAAGGTATTACGCGGACCAATGGCGAGATGATCGCGCTGGTCGACCAGTGGATATCGTCGTCCGAGCCAGGCTCGCTGCTCTACCAGCCCTATGTCTCGGAGGCCGGCGAGCGCGGGCCGTTCGTCGATGCCAATGCCAGGGCCGGCTTCATCGGCATTTCGTCCAGGCACGGCTATGCCGACATGGTCCGCGCGGTGTTCGAGGGGCTGGCTTTCGCGGCACGCGATTGCTACGCCGCCATGGGGCCACTGCCCAAGGAAATCCGCCTGACCGGCGGAGCGGCCAGGAGCCCGGCTCTGCGCAAGATCCTGGGTGCTGCGGTCGGCGCCGACATTCGCACCAGCGAGCGCGAGGAGGCCGGTGCTGCGGGCGCTGCGATGATTGCTGCTGTCTGCGTCGGCCAATACGGATCGATGGACGATTGCGTCAGTGAATGGGTCACGCCTTTGCTCCGTGCGGCTGAGCCCAGCGACCGGGAACTTGCCGGTGCCTATGAGGCGATGGCTCCGTCCTACACATTGGCGCATGAGGCGCTGCGGCCGGTCTGGCGTTCGATGGCCGCGTCCAGGCAAACCGACGTGAATTGAGAAGAGCATGCTCAAGAAAATTGCGATCATCGGCGACCGCTTCATGCTTCCGGAAGTGTTTCGCGAGAAAATCGAGGCGGCCTGCGGCGGCAACCTCGACATCCGCAGCATTGAGACCGCTTGGCCCGACGAGCCGATGCAATTCGGCAATGCCGCGCTTGGTCTGGACAAAGTCAAGGAGTATTTCGGCGATCCCGACGAGGTGGTGGATTTCATCGGCGACGCCGAAATCTTCGTCACCCAGCTTGCGCCGCTCTCCGAAAGCATGATGCAGCGCCTGCCCACGCTCAAGCTGGTTGCGGTCTCGCGCGGCGGACCGATCAACATCGACATGGCCGCCGCCAAGGCCCACGGCATTACCGTTGTCAATGTGCCCGGCCGCAATGCCAGCGCCGTAGCCGAGTTCACCATCGGCGCCATTCTCGCCGAAACGCGGCTGATCCGCGTCGGCCACGAAGCCTTGCGCAAGGGCGAGTGGCGCGGCGATCTCTACCGCGCCGACCGTACCGGCCGCGAGCTCAACGAAATGACCGTCGGCGTCATCGGCTACGGCAATATCGGCACCAGGCTGGTACGGCTGCTGCGCGCCTTCGGCTGCCGCATCCTGGTCTGCGATCCCTATGTGCAATTGAACGCCGAGGACCGCAATGCCGGGGTCGAACTGGTTGCGCTGGACGATCTCCTATCGCGCTCCGATGTGGTCACGCTGCATTCCCGGGTCACCGAGGAGACGCGCGGCCTGATCGGCAAGGACGCCATCGCCCGGATGAAGCCCGGCGTGATCTTCGTCAATACCGCGCGCGGACCGCTGGTCGACTACGATGCGCTCTACGAGGCGCTCGTCTCGGGACACATCGGCAGTGCTATGCTGGAGACGTTCGCCGTCGAGCCAGTGCCTGCCGACTGGCCGCTGTTGCAACTGCCGAACGTGACGCTGACGCCGCATATCGCCGGCGCGTCGGTACGCACCGTGACCTACGCGGCCGAGCAGGCGGCCGAGGAAGTGCGCCGCTTCATCGCCGGTCTGCCTCCGGTCAATCCATGCTGACGACAGGGCATAGAGCGAGATGAGCGGTGAAACCGAAATCGTCGACCTCTTCGTCATCGGCGGCGGCGTCAATGGCGCCGGTATCGCGCGCGATGCGGCAGGCCGGGGGCTGTCGGTCATTCTTTGCGAAAAAGACGATCTCGCCGAGGGCACCAGTTCGCGATCGGGAAAGCTCGTTCATGGCGGTTTGCGCTATCTCGAATATTACGAGTTCCGCTTGGTGCGGGAGGCGCTGATCGAACGCGAGGTGCTGCTCGAATCCGCGCCGCACATCATCTGGCCGATGCGCTTCGTGCTGCCGCACAGCCCCGATGACCGGCCGGCCTGGCTGGTCCGGCTCGGCCTGTTCCTCTACGACCATCTTGGCGGCCGCAAGCGGCTGCCGGCCACGCGTACGCTCGACCTGCGCACCGCGCCCGAAGGCGCGCCGATCAAGGACGCCTTCAAGCGCGGCTTCGAATATTCTGACTGCTGGGTCGATGACGCTCGCCTGGTCGTCATCGACGCGCTCGACGCCGCTGAGCGCGGAGCCAGGATATTCACCCGCACCGCCTGCATAGCCGCCCGTCGCGAAAACGGCCTGTGGTCGATCGAGATGCGCGACGGTCGAACCGGCGTCAGGACCACAGTCCGGGCACGGGCGCTGATCAACGCCGCCGGACCCTGGGTCGACGACGTCATCAACCGCGTCGCCGGCCAGAATTCCAGGCGCAACGTGCGCCTGGTCAAGGGCAGCCACATCGTCGTGCCAAAATTCTGGGAAGGGCGGCAGGCCTATCTCGTTCAGAACAGCGACAAGCGGGTGATCTTCATCAATCCCTATCAGAACGATCTGGCGCTGATCGGCACCACTGACATTCCCTATGACGGGCGGCCGGAGGACGTGACCGCCGATGCGAGCGAGATCGATTACCTGATCAAGGCAGTCAATCGCTACTTCAAGCGCCAGCTCGCACGAAGCGACGTCGTCTACTCGTTTTCCGGCGTCAGGCCGCTCTATGACGACAATGCCGACAATCCGAGCGCGGTGACCCGCGATTACATATTCGAACTCGACGCACCGGCTGGGCAGGCGCCGCTGCTTTCGGTCTTCGGCGGCAAGATCACCACCTTCCGCAAATTGGCCGAGCACGCGCTCGACCGTATCGCCCCGTTCTTTCCGAAAATGGGCAAGCCGTGGACCTCGAAAGGGCACCTGCCGGGCGGCGATATCGCCAATGCCGATTTCGAGCAGTTTCTGGGCGACCTCGGCCATGAATTTCCCTGGATGCCGGCATCGCTGGTCAAGCATTACGGCAGGCTCTACGGCACAAGGACGCGCGATCTGGTCGGCGCGGCCACCTCGCTCGCCGAACTGGGCCGGCGCTTCGGCAAGGATTTTTTCGAGCGCGAAGCCAATTACCTGTTCGAGCATGAATGGGCCGAGACCGCCGCCGATATTCTCGAAAGGCGCACCAAGCACGGCCTGCATCTGTCCGCCGCGGAAAGAACCGCCTTCGAGGACTGGTGCTCGAGCCGGCTGGCAAAGGCCGGCTGATGGCCTTTACGCTTTCGCTCAACACCAATCCGCTGGTCAACCGCTTTGCGGAGCCGGACGACCTGATCGACGCGATCGCCTATCAGATCGGTATCAGGGACGTCCAACTCACCCATGAATTCGTCAATCCCGGCTGGCCGGCGGCGACGATCGCCAAATTCGTCCGCCTGTTCCGCTCCGCGCTCAACCGCACCGGTGTGCGCGTGACCTCCGCGATGACCGGCCCTTACGGCCGGCTCAATCATTTCGGCCATCCCGATGCCGACGTGCGGCGCTACTACGTCGACTGGTTCAAGACCTTTTCAGAAGTTTCGGCCGAGCTCGGCGCCGCGGGCATGGGCACGCAATTCGCGATCTTCACCCACCGGGATTACGACAATCCTGAACGTCGCGCGCGGCTTTTCGACATCGCGCTGGAATGCTGGCGCGAGGTCGCCGAGCATGCCAAAGCAGCCGGCTTGACCTACCTGTTCTGGGAGCCGATGTCGGTCGGCCGCGAATTCGGCCATACGATCGAAAGCTGCCGGGCACTGCAGCGCGAGATCGAAGCGGCCGGCATGGCCGTCCCGCTCAAGATGATGGTCGACATCGACCATGGCGACGTGACCTCGAGCAATCCGGCGGACACCGACCCTTATGCCTGGGCCGAAGCCTTTCCCAGGCAATCGCCGATCATCCACGTCAAGCAGTCGTCGATGAACAAGGGCGGCCATTGGCCGTTCACTGCGACCTACAACAACGACGGCCGTATCACGCCGGAAAAGCTCCTTCAGACAGTGCGTCGCGGCGGCGGCGTCGACAACGAGATCTGCCTGGAATTGTCGTTCCGCGAGCGCGAGCCCGTCGACCACGAGGTCATCGCCATGATCCGCGAGTCGGTCGACTACTGGGCACCATTTATCGAGACCGGCAGGGCCGATCTCTTGCCGCGAGCATGATCGGATGAGCAGGAGCTGAGGCAGCTCCTGCTCAGAACCGGAATACGTCAGCCAAATTTCGGATCGAGGCTTCCGGACTTGTACCGCTTGGCCATTTCCGACAGCGGCAGCGGCTTGATCTTCGGTGCGTTGCCGGCGGTGCCGAACTGCTCGAAGCGCTCCTTGCACAGCTTCCGCATCGCGGCCATTGCCGGCGTCAGATATTTGCGCGGATCGAATTCGCTCGGGTTCTCGGTCAGCACCTTGCGGATTGCGCCGGTCAGCGCCATGCGGTTGTCGGTATCGATATTGATCTTGCGCACCCCGTGCTTGATGCCGCGCTGGATCTCTTCGACCGGCACGCCCCATGTCGGCTTCATCTGGCCGCCATATTTGTTGATGATCTCCTGCAACTCCTCTGGCACCGAGGACGAGCCGTGCATGACGAGATGCATGCTCGGCAGACGGCGGTGGATTTCCTCGATGACGTTCATGGCCAGCACAGCGCCGTCCGGCTTGCGGCTGAACTTGTAGGCGCCGTGGCTGGTGCCCATGGCGACGGCCAGCGCATCGACACGGGTGTCGCGCACGAATTGTTCGGCCTGCACCGGGTCGGTCAGCAGCTGGTCGTGGCTGATGACGCCCTCGACGCCATGGCCGTCTTCCTGCTCGCCGCCGCCCATCTCAAGCGATCCAAGGACGCCGATCTCGCCTTCCACCGAGACGCCGCCCCAATGCGCCATGTCGACGACGCGGCGGGTGATGCCGGAATTATAGGCGTAGTCGGCCGGCGTCTTGCCGTCTTCCCTCAGCGATCCGTCCATCATCACGGAGGTGAAGCCGTGCTGGATCGCGGTGACGCAGGTCGCTTCGTTGTTGCCATGGTCGAGATGCATGCAGACCGGGATATCGGGATGGATTTCGACCAGCGCGTCGATCAGCTTGGCCAGCACCACATCGTTGGCGTAGGCTCGCGCGCCGCGGCTCGCCTGCAGGATAACCGGCGATTTGGTCTCCTCGGCTGCCTCCATGATGGCGAGGCCCTGTTCCATATTGTTCATGTTGAAGGCAGGCACGCCGTAGCCGTATTCGGCGGCATGATCGAGCAATTGTCTCAGTGTGATGCGAGCCACTCAGTAGTCTCCCGTATCCGGTTTCGAGCCAGTGTTTGCGGGCCGTTCGGTTGTCGTCGAGCCCCTGATGCTTCTGGCCGGATTTCCGCGGCACCGCAACCGCTGGGCGCTCGGCCGGCAGCAATTCTTGTTACAGGACGCGAGCAGAAGCGTCATGATATCCCATGGAGATATAACATTATCACAAAAAATTTGGTGGCTTGTGCGACGTTTGCTGTTATATCTCGGAACCGGATTGCACGAGGAAGCCGCGGAAATGAAGAGCGACGGCCGTCGGCAAGGCATCATGGATTTTCTGATGGACATCGGCACCGCCAGTGTCGACGATCTTGCCTCACGCTTCGGCGTGTCAAAGATGACTGTCCACCGCGACCTCGACGAGCTCGAGGAAAGCGGCTTCCTGCGCAAGGTGCGCGGCGGCGCCTCGATCCAGCCGAGCAGCCTTTTCGAGAGCGATTTCCGCTACCGCCAGCGGCTGGCCGGCGACGAAAAGAAGCGCATCGCCGCCGCTGCCGTGACGATGATCGAACCGGGTCAGACGGTGATCATCGACGACGGCTCAACCGCGGGCGGCGTTGCTCGGCATCTTGCCGATCTGCGTCCGCTGACGGTGATCTCGAACAATCTGGCTGTCATCCAGGATTTGGCGGGCGTTGCCGGCATCAACCTGATTGCGCTCGGCGGCCAATACAACAAGAAGTTTCACGGCTTCTTCGGCCTGCTCGCCGAGGACACGCTGAAATCATTGCGCGCCGATGTCGCGTTCCTGTCGTCATCGGCCATCCATGGTGCCTCTGCCTTTCACCAGGATCAGGAAGTGGTCCAGACCAAACGGCTGATGATGGCCGCAGCAGCGCGCAAATATCTGCTGGTCGATCATGGGAAATTCGGCCGCACTGCCTTGCACTTCCTGACAGATCTCAAGGCCTTTGACACGGTCTTCACCGGCCGCGAGCCGCAGCCGCAGATGCGCGCCGCGCTGGATGGTGCCGGCGTTTCGCTGACAGTGATCGCAGAATAGGAGGGCACGCATGGTTTATTGGGTCGGCACCAGCTGGAAAATGAACAAGACGCTCGCCGAGGCGATGGCTTTCGCCGAGGCGCTGGCGGAGTTCGTCCCCGGTTTCGACGAGCGCATCCAGCCTTTCGTCATCCCGCCCTTCACGGCGATCCGCGAGGTCAAGAAAGCGCTGTCGCCGACGCGCATCAAGGTCGGCGCGCAGAACATGCATTGGACCGACGCCGGCGCCTGGACCGGCGAGATCTCGCCGGTCATGCTGAAAGACTGCGGGCTCGACATGGTCGAGCTCGGCCACAGCGAACGGCGCGAGCATTTCGGCGAGACCGACAAGGCTGTCGGGCTGAAGACTGCGGCGGCGGTGAAGCACGGTCTCGTGCCACTCATCTGCGTCGGCGAGACCTTGGCTCAACGCGACAGCGGGCAGGCCGCTGCGGTGCTGGCCTTGCAGGTGCACGGCGCGCTGCAGTTTCTCGAAGGCGCGGCGAAGGCGGCGACGATCCTGTTTGCCTATGAGCCCGTCTGGGCGATCGGCGACAAGGGCGTGCCGGCCAGTTCGGACTATGCCGACAGGCAGCAGGCGCTAATCAAGAAAATCGCACGCGACCTGCTGCCGATGGTGCCGCCGGTGCTTTATGGCGGCAGCGTCAATCCGCAAAATGCCGCCGAACTGGTCGGCCAGCCCAACATCGACGGCTTGTTCATCGGCCGCTCGGCCTGGCAGGCGGACGGCTATGTCGACATCCTCAAGCGCGCCTCGGCGGCGATCTGAATCATCAAACAGGAAGGAAACGGAACATGAAAATTGCCATTGGAGCTGATAGCGCCGGCAAGCCGCTGCTCGACGTCATTGCCGCTCACCTCGCTACCAAGCCCGGCCTCACGGTTAGCGACCTCAGCCAGTCGGGCTACTATGCCGACCTGTCACAGAAGCTCGCGCAGACCATCCTGGACGGCGAAAACGATCGCGGCATCCTGTTTTGCGGCACCGGCATCGGCGTATCCATATCCGCCAACAAGGTGCCCGGCATTCGCGCCGCACTCACCCACGACACCTATTCGGCAGAGCGCGCCGCGAAATCCAACAACGCCCAGATCATCACCATGGGCGCGCGCGTCATCGGCCCGGAACTGGCCAAGTCGATCGTCGACGCCTGGCTCGCATCGGAATTCGATGAGAAGGGACCATCGGCCGGCAATGTCCAGGCCATCGAAAGGCTCGACGCGGCGAAGCGGGGCTAAGCCAGACTGTTCCGCATCGCCCTGATGATCGTCACGGCCGACGCGGCGCCGGGGTCCATATGCCCGAGCGAGCGCTCGCCGAGCCGCGATGAGCGGCCCTTGGCGGCGATCATGCCCTTGGTCGTCTCGGCGCCTTGTTCGGCTGCGGCGAGTGCGGCTTCCAGGCTCTCGCACAGGCTCTTGCCGGCTTGCTGCGCGGCACCCGCTGCTTGCGCCGCCGGCAGCCAGGCGTCGACCATGGTCTTTTCGCCGAGCTCGGCCTTGCCGCGATCCTGGATGCCTTGCGCCATCGCCCGGAGCATGGCGATGATGTCAGCGTCCTCCAGAATTGCCTTGCCTTTGACGGCGGCGGCACCGCGCATGAAGGCGGTCGCATAGAGCGGGCCTGACGAGGCGCCGACCGCGTTGAGGAAGGATTTCGCCGCAGTGTTGAGCAGCGCCGTCGGCTCGGTCGCCGCGAGGTCGAGTTGCGCTAGTGCATCGCGCGCAGCAGTGAAGCCTAGTGCCATGGCGATGCCATGGTCGGCGTCGCCGATGACGCCGTCGAGTTGGCAGAGCCGGTCCTTGTCGGCATCGATCGCCGCCGCGATCTCATCGAACATTCTTTTCAAGCCGACTGAATCGATCGAGGTCATGATGCTTTCTCAGCCGGCGCGGAACATGGCGCAGTCGCAAGGATGGTCGAGCATCGCCTGCAACTCGCCGTCGAGATGCATCAGCGTCACCGAGGCGCCGGCCATTTCGAGAGAGGTGCAGTAATTGCCGACCCAGGTCGCGTGGACGGAAACGCCGATGTCGTCGAGCCTCTGCTTGACCCGCCGATTCATGATGTAGAGTTCCATCAGCGGCGTCGAGCCGAGCGAATCGACCAGCACCGCGACCTTGTCGCCGCGCGCCGGCGCCATCTCGTCGAGGATATTGTCCAGCATCTCGTCGGTGATCTCGTCGGCGGTTTTCAATTTTCCGCGCGCGATGCCTGGCTCGCCATGGATGCCCATGCCGATCTCCATCTCGTCCGGTCCGATCTCGAAATTGGGCCGGCGGGTCTGCGGCAACGAGCAGGGCGACAGCGCCACGCCCATGGTGAAGGTGTGATCGTTGGCCTTCCTGGCGATGCGCTCGCACTCGTCGAAAGAGAGCATTCGGTCGCAGGCGGCACCGGCGGCCTTGAAGATGAAGAAATTGCCGGCGACGCCGCGTCGCTTCTGCCTCTGGTCGCGTGGCGCCGAGGCGACATCGTCGGTGGTCAGCACGGTACGCACCTCGATGTCGTCCATTGCCGCCATTTCGGCGGCCATGTCGAAATTCATCACGTCGCCGGCATAATTGCCGTACATGAACAGCACGCCGGCGCCGCCGCTGGCCGCCTTGGCGCATTCGAGGATCGGGTCCGGCGGCGGCGAGGCGAAGACATTGCCGATCGCGGCCGCGTCGACCAGCCCCTTGCCGACGAAGCCGAGGAATGTCGGCTCGTGGCCGGAGCCACCGCCGATGACGAGGCCGACCTTGCCCTGGCGAGGCCCGTCGCGGGCGATGATCGAGCGCGGACTTCCCTCCGCGCTTTTGAGATGGCGCGGATGCGCAGCCAGGATGCCCTCCAGCATCTCGTCGACGGAGCGATTGCCGTCATTGATGATCTTCTTGGTCTGCACCGGCATCCTCCTGCTTCGTGAGATACTACAGCGCCTTACCGGGATTTCCACCCGGCGGTGGAGGTTTCACGCCGCGATGTGTTCGCGTGCTGCCAGCAGTTGCATGCAGGCACTGGCCGCCTCTTTGCCCTTGACCTTGAAATGCTCGAAGAAGAAGCGGTGATGGTCCGCGCTGTCATGGTAGTTGTGCGGCGTCAGCACCGCCGAAAGCACCGGCACGCCAGTCGACAATTGCACATTCATCATGCCGTCGATGACCGCGCTTGCAACAAACTCGTGCCGGTAGATGCCGCCATTGACGACGAACGCGGCGCCGAGGATAGCGGCATAGCGGCCGGTCACGGCAAGCGTCTTTGCATGCAGGGGAATCTCATAAGCGCCAGGCACATCGAAGACATCGACGGCAAAGCGTTTCTCTCCGAGAACCGCCAGTTCCGCCTCGAATGCTTCAACGCATTGGTCGACGATATCGGCATGCCAACGCGCGCGAATGACGGCAACGCGGATCGTTTCATAGTCGTTGTGGGAATGCTGATTCATGGGTCCATCCTTCCGTTTCGAACCAGAATCAGGACGCACGATACGGAGTCCGAACCGCGAAAGCGGACCGTCTTCCATTTCGTTCTCTTCCATCCGGACTGTGACCGTCGGCTCCGGAATCACACCGGATCTGCTGACCCCTCCGGCTAACCGGAAAGCGCTCGCGGGCTTGGGCCGAGACCCTTACCGCCGGTGGGGACTTTCACCCCGCCCTGAGAACATTGACGGCGTTTGTATGGAAGGGCCGGAAAGCGCTGTCAACCACCGGCGTCGTCGTCGATGGCGCAGAAATAGCGATTCGTTTCGACCTGGTCACCGTTGAGGGCGAGGGAGGAGAGCGTCAAATGGCGATCACCGGTAAGGCAGGCAGCACCTTGTCCAAGGTGATGGGAAATTCACGCACTCGCACGCCGGCCGCGTTGTAAACGGCGTTGGCGACAGCAGCCCCCGCACCGCACACGCCGAGCTCGCCGAGACCCTTTGCGCCAAGCGGGTTGGCCTTGTCGTCGTCTTCCTCGAGGAAGGCGACCTCCATATCGGGGACATCGCCATTGACCGGCACATGATACTCGGCAAGATCGTGATTGACGAAGTGGCCGTAGCGCGGGTCGAGCACCGTCTGCTCCATCAGCGCTGCACCGATCCCCCAGGTCATGCCGCCGATGATTTGCGAGCGCGCGGTCTTGGCGTTGAGGATACGGCCCGCGCCGATCACAGCCAGCATCCGGCGCATCCGGATTTCACCGGTATCGCAATCGACAGCGACCTCTGCGAAATGCGCGCCATAGGAATGCTGCGAATAGGTCTTGTATGACTGGGTGGTGGCGCCCGCGGCTACGGAGCCTTCGGCTTCGAGCCTGTCGGGAGAGATCCCTCGGATAAGATCGGCCAGGCTCGCCGATCGCTGGCCGACCCTGACCTCGCCGTCGGCAAAGCTTGCCTCGGTGGCGTTCGCGCCGCGCAACGGCGAGGCTTCGTTCGACTGCGCCGCCTCCAGGATCCGTTCCTTGAGGACGTTGCACGCATTATACAAGGCCGAACCCGCACTTGCTGCGCCCCAGGACCCGCCGGAGCCGGCGGTACGCGGGAAGCGGCTGTCGCCGAGCTCCACCTTGACGGACGAGATCGGCAGGCCGAGGCTCTCGGCGGCAATCTGGGTCAGGATCGTATAGGTGCCGGTCCCAATATCGGTCATGTCGAGCCGCGCCGTCACCCGACAGTCCCGGTCGATCGCAACCCGCGCCGTCGCCGCGCCGATATAGTTCGGACGGATCGCCGCCGCCATGCCGTGGCCGATAAGCTTGCGGCCCTCCCGAGTTCGGCCCGGTGTCGGGTTTCTCCGCTCCCAGCCGAAACGGCGGGCGCCTTCCTCCATGCAGGCGACGAGATTGCGGGTGGAGAACGGCACGCCGCGCTCGGGATCCTGTGCCGGTTCGTTGCGGATCCTGAGTTCGATCGGGTCCAGACCGGCGCGCTCGGCGAGCTCATCCATGGCGCATTCGAAAGCCAGCATGCCGGGCGCTCCGCCGGGCGAGCGCATCCATTCGCCGCGGTTGATGTCCAGCGGAACCAGGCGATGGCGGGTGAGACGGTTCGGCGCGGCGTAGAGCGAGCGCGCAAAAACTGCCGTTTGTTCGCAGTACTCCTCGAAGCTGGACGTTGCGGACCAGACATCGTGCGCGATCCCGGTGAGCCGCCCGTCAGTGTCCGCGCCGAGACGTACCTGTTGGACCATCTCTGCGCGATGACCGGCATTGGCGAACATCTGTTGTCGCGTCAGCGCGATCTTCACGGGGCGCTGCAGCACCTGCGCTGCAAGTGCGGCCAGGATCGTGTCGGCATGGGCAATCAGCTTGGAACCGAAGCCTCCGCCGATGAAGGGGCTGACGATGCGCACTCGCTCGAGCGGGATGCGAAGCGTGCTGGCGACCCCGGCCCGGAAGTTCGCGAGGGTCTGCGCCGATGTACGGATCGTCAGCTCGTTGCCTGACCAGGCAGCAAGCGTCGCATGCGGCTCCATCGGATTGTGATGTTCGAAGGGGGTCCCGTAGGTGGAATCGATCTTGATCGGCGCCGTCGCAAAGGCGCGCTCGAAGTCGCCGACCACGCTGTCGGTCTCGAAGCCGGCATTGGTCCGCTTTGGCGCGTAGGCGTCGGCGATATGTCCCGGTAGATCGTAGAGGCCCGGCTCCTCGTCATAGCGTACTCTGATGAGGCCCGCAGCAGCGCGTGCCGCCTCGAACGTCTCCGCAACGACCAGCGCGACCGGCTCGTCGTAATACCGCACTCGATCGCTGTTGAGCGCGGGCCGGGGGCGCGTGAAGACCTCCGGCACCGTTGGCGTGACCGTTGGGCCGAAATCCGGCTGGGCCGGCGCATTGCGGTGCGTGATGACGAGCAGCACTGCCGGCGCCCGTTCGGCTTCGGTCGTGTCGATCTCGGCGATGCGGCCCTTGGCGACGGAGGCGCCGAGAATGTAGCCATAGGCTGTACCATCCAGCTCATTCTCGTAAGCGTATGTGGCGCCGCCCGTCACTTTGAGCGGACCGTCGATGCGGTCGATCGGCCTCCCGATGATGCCAGCATCGGGACGAGGTTTCATCCTTGAATGGGTGGCGGAGCCGGGCAGTCCGGGTATGGTCTCGTTCATAAGTCACCTAAAGATTTTTCATCTGGAGTTCGGAAGCATCGAGGCCGCGACGACGCCGCTTCCTCGCACCTTTATGTTCGTCGCGCGGCGGCCGGAGCTCACGCGGCGATCTCGCCGAAATACTCGCGAAATTCGACCAGCCTCCCTGTCGGGCCGGCCCGGATGAGGATCGCATGCAGGCCAGTGTAGGGCGCGCCACCGATTGTCCCGCTCCCGCGGTCGCAGACGATGACCCAGTCGGCGGCGAAGAGCTTGAGATCGACGGTCGATTTCGTGATCCTGTTTCCCTGCGCCTGATGCGCGGCGGTCCAGGCTGCGAGTGCCCGCTTGCCTTCCGGTGGTCCGTGTCGGCCTCGTTGCTCGCCGACAGGGAATTGGAAGGTCATCGTCTCATCGCAACAATCAAGGAATGCCGTCCAGTCGCCAGAGGCCCAGCCGGCAAAGAAGGCGTCGACGGCGGCCTCGAGCCCGTGACGAGCTCCCGGGTCGGATGTGGCGCCCCAAGCTGCTGCGGCAGAAACAAAAAGGCCGCCACCCGCGGCGGCAACGGCGCGTCGCGTGAGTTTCATATCGATCTCCTGCTCGTCGCCTGCATCTGGGAACCGCTGTTCGGGGTCGTCGTGTCTGTCATCGTGTCACCTCACGCACTCTCGACGGCAGCAGCGAGCGTGTGCCGCATCGTCCGTTTCGCCAGCGGGATCTTGAAATCATTGGCGCCATGCCCGACAGCTCCGGCGAGCGCGGCTTCGGCCGCGTCGATAAAGGCACCGTCGGACGCCGACGCTCCTGCGAGCGTGCGCTCCGCCTCCGTCGCGCGCCAGGGCTTGGCTGCCACGCCGCCCATGGCGATCCGAGCACTTCGAATACGGTCGCCGCCTTTCTCGACGATTGCTGCCACGGACACCAGCGCGAAGGCGTAGGAAGCACGGTCGCGCACCTTGCGGTAAAGCTGCCGGCCGGGTGGCGGCGGCGGCAGGACAACCGCGACGACCATTTCGCCGTGGCCGAGCACGGTCTCCACCTGGGGCATCGTCTCGGGCAATCGATGGACATCGCCGATCGGGGTCGTACGGGTCTCGCCGCCGGGCGAGACGGTCTCGATCCTGGCGTCGAGCCCGGACATGGCGACCGCCATGTCAGAAGGATGGACCGCGATGCAGGCTTCGCTCGCGCCGAGTACGGCGTGCATGCGGTTGAAGCCCTGAAGTGCCGCGCAGCCCGAACCCGGCTGGCGCTTGTTGCAGGGCATGTTGCGGTCGTAGAAATAGGGGCAGCGCGTGCGCTGCAGGAGATTGCCGCTGGTCGAGGCCTTGTTGCGTATCTGGCCGGACGCTCCCGCCAGCAGCGCTTGCGTGAGCATCGGGTAGCGCGACCTTACCCGCGGGTCGGCGGCGAGATTGCTATTGCGGACCTGGGCGCCGACCCGAAGCCCGCCTTCCGCCGTCTCCTCGATCCGATCAAGCGGCAGCCGGCTGATGTCGACGAGATGCGCTGGGCGCTCGATCTCGAGCTTCATCAGGTCGAGCAGGTTGGTACCGCCGCTGATGAACTTGGCGTCCGGCCGGGCCGCAACCGCGGCCGCCGCCTGCTCAGCACTCGTCGCACGTTCATAAGTGAAGGACTGCATTGCTCATGCCTCCTCTGCCGCGTCGCGGATTGCAGCGACAATGTTCGGATAGGCGGCGCAACGGCAGATGTTGCCGCTCATCCGCTCGCGGATCTCGGCATCGGTGAGAGCGACGGAAGCCGCTGCCACGTCGGCGCTCGCATGGCTTGGCCAGCCGGCCCGCGCCTCGCCCAGCATGCCAACCGCCGAGCAGATCTGGCCTGGCGTACAGTAGCCGCACTGGAAACCGTCGCGGGCGACGAAGGCGGCCTGGACCGGATGCAGCCGGTCACCCTCGGCAAGGCCCTCGACCGTGGTGATCTCGTCGCCTTGATGCATTGCGGCAAGCGTCAGGCAGGAATTGATCCGGCGCCCATCGACGAGCACCGTGCATGCGCCGCACTGGCCGTGGTCGCAGCCCTTCTTCGAGCCGGTGAGGCCGAGATGGTTGCGCAGGGCGTCGAGCAGCGTCGTCCGCGGGTCGAGCTCGATGGCAAGATCCTTCGCGTTGATCCGTAACGACATCGTCATCGTCGGTAGTGGTGAGGACGACGCAGCCGCCGTGACGATCTCGGCCGGCTCGGCGTCAACCGGTAGTCCGGTAGCCAGGAGCACCCCGGTCGCAACACCGCCTTCCAATACCATTCGACGCGTCGGTCCGCTCCTGTTGTCCGTTTTGGCCATGCATGATCTCCCAGTCGCAATGAAGCGCAGACGGCAACTTGACCCGAGCGAACCCTCGGGTTCTGTCACCCAACGACACTGGAGGTGGGAGTGCGGGCGGCGGCTTTCTTTCAAGAAACCGGCGGCACTATCAGGATTCTGGAGAAGAATTCACCCGATAGGCACGAGGCGTCATGCCCCTCAGACGTCGGAAGGTCGTGGTGAAGTGGCTCTGGCTTGAGAAGCCGAGCCGAAAGGCAATGACACCGATCGACAAACCCGTTTCGCGCAGCAGCGCCTCCGCTCGCCGCACCCGTTCCTCGATCACATAGGCGTAGGGTGCAAGGCCGGTCGTCGCCTTGAAGCGACGCGCAAAACTGTCGACGGCCATGCCCGCGGCGGCTGCCAGCTCGCTTAGCGAAATGTCGGAATTCATATGCGCATCGATGTAATCCCGAACGCGACCAAGTGCCCGGCGGCTGAGACAGCCGTGACGTACAAACCGCGGTTGCTCCCGGCTCAGGTTGGCCACGCGGAGACTGACGAGGGCGACCAGATGCTCGACATAGGCAGTGTCTGGCTTGTGGCCGAGTGCCATCTCGTCACGAAGCGAACTCAAGAGCGTGGCGACGACCGCGTCTTTCTTGTTTACCAGTATAGGCAGGTTCCTCAGGCGTTCGCATCCGGGAAGCCCGATATCGGGATCGATCCACAGGGCTGAATAGGAGAGGTTTACATCGCGATAGAAGCCCTGTCGTTCCGCGCCTGCCGGGACGAAGGTGAGGGCTCCGGGACGGTCCATTCCGTCGTAAAGGGATCGTGCCTCGTGCCGGATGGATGTATGGGACGTGCCGCCTTCTTCGGTCAGCACGATCAGATGATGAGGGGCTGTCCAGCGGAGCTCCGCCTCCCGGCACGCCCACCGCCGGTTGTCGAAGACGATCGAGGAGCTGACCCATGACGCGGTTTGCAGGGGCTCCGACTTCTCGTCCTGGCTCCGAACCCGTCCGTCACCAAGCAACGGTCTGAATGACATCGCGGTATCCCGCTGGTTCACTCGCCGAGCCGTGGGCAACCCCGGCTTCGAGCGTTGGGCGCCGCCCCGCCGCTACGCATACGGCCGTCCATGTGGGACAGGCAACGGGCGTTTTTAACCGTGCCGCGTTCAAGAAATCGTGAGATCAGGCAAATCCGGAGCGCCCTCTCGGCAAAGCGGATCATCCGCGCTCGGGAAACATCGCCCTCAGGCCTTCGCGCGAGGCCGTAGCGACACCGCGTTCGGTGATCAAGCCGGTGACCAGCCGCGCCGGCGTCACGTCGAAGGCCGGATTGGCCGCCGGCGTGGCTTCCGGCGATACGCGGACCTGGGCGATCTCGCCGGAAGCGGTCTTGCCCCAGACCAGTGAGACCTCGTCGGGCGAGCGCTGTTCGATCGGGATGTCGGCCAGCCCGTCGCCCACAGTCCAGTCGATCGTCGGCGACGGCAGCGCGACATAGAACGGCACGTCGTTGTCGTCGGCGGCAAGCGCCTTGAGATAGGTACCGATCTTATTGCAGACATCGCCGTCGGCGGTGGTCCTGTCGGTGCCGACGACGACCATATCGATCTGACCGCGCTGCATCAGATGGCCGCCGGCATTGTCGACGATCAGCGTATGCGGCACGCCGTGGCCGGCCATCTCCCAGGCGGTCAATTGGGCACCCTGGTTGCGGGGTCGTGTTTCGTCGACATAGACATGGACTGGAATGCCGGCTTCCGTCGCCAGATAGATCGGCGCGGTGGCGGTGCCGTAGTCGACCGTGGCCAGCCAGCCGGCGTTGCAGTGGGTCAGAATATTGACCGGTTCGCCCGGCTGCTTGCGCGCCGCGATCGCCTTGATGATTTCGAGCCCATGGGCGCCGATGGCGCGGTTGAGGCCGACATCCTCGTCGGCGATCTCGCCGGCACGCCGATAGGCAGCCGCGGCACGTTCTGCCAGGGGAAGCGTCAGCAGGAAGCGCTGCATTTCGTTCAGCGCCCAGCGCAAATTGATCGCCGTCGGGCGCGTTTCGTGCAAGGTTGCCCAGACGGCGTCGAGTGCTGCATCCGACGGATCGTCGGCCATCTGCATGGCGACGCCATAGGCCGCGGTGACGCCGATCAGCGGCGCCCCGCGCACCCACATGTCGCGGATTGCCGTGGCGATGCCGGCGACGGTATCGATCTTTTCGATGCGGAAATCATGCGGCAGCCAGCGCTGGTCGATGATCTCCACCGAACGCCCGTCGTCACTCGGCCAGATGGTGCGGTAGTGGCGGTCGCCGACGTTCAAATCCTGCTCTCCCGTTCGATCAGCGCGGCCAACCGGTTGACCTCGTCGATGCTGTGGATCTGGCGCCGGTTGACGGCGAGGTGACGGCCGAATTTCAGCGCCTTTGCCTCACATCTGGCGCGCAGATCCGGATCGGCAATAGTCTCGAAATCGGCATTGTGGGCAAGTCCGAGAATTCGCCGGTGAACCTCGACGCCGGCAAAGCCAAGCAGATCGGTCCAGATCGAATGCAGCATGTGGTCTAGCGCCTGCTCGGCGCCAAGCCTGTCGCCCTGATCTTCGAATAGGCTCTTCTGGTAGAGCATGCCGGTACGCTCGGTTCGCCACAGATGCGAGAACTCGGCGCGAAACACCGACCATGTCTCGACCGTAACGCCGAGCAGATAGTCACGCATGGCGTCGCGGCTTCCGTCCTGTTCATGGCCGCGCTGCGAGAAGAACGCCATCCAGAAATTGGCGAGCAGCATGCCGACGTCGAAGGCGATCGGCCCGTAGAAAGCGAATTCGGGGTCGATCATCCGCGTTTCGGTGTCGGTGACCATGATCGAGCCGGAATGCAGGTCGCCATGCAGCAGCGTCTCGGCATTGGCAGCGAAGATGTGCTTCATGCGCTGCGCCTCGACCTTGAGGTCGCGGTCGGCGCGCAGCTCGGCGACAATGCCATCGAGCTGCGGGCTGGTGTGCCGGTTCATCTTGGCATCGAAATACGGATCCGAGAAAACCAGGTTCTCGGTGATGTCGCAGAGTTCGACATTGTCGGCGAACAGTGCCAGATCGGCCTTGCGGTCCTTGGTCGCCATATGCAGGTCGGAGCCGCGAAACAACGTGTGGGCCATGAACAAGCCGATGTCTGTCGCGATATTGGGCAATTGCCGGCCTTCGATCAGCGCCCGCCGCAGGATAATGTGCGGCGACAGATACTCCATGATGATCAGCGCCTGGCCTTCGTCGAAGTGATAGATATCGGGCACCGAACCCGGCGCCCGCGCCTGTTGCCGCGTCAGCGCATGGTATTCGAAGAAGGAGCGTTTTAGCGGCAGCGGCCAGCTGTCGCCGACCAGCCGGACGTAGGGCAGGGCCTGCTTGACGACGGCCGCACCCTCAGCACCCTCGACGATGAACACCAGGTTCAGATTGCCGTCGCCGACTTCACGAACCTTCCACTGGCTCGTATCCTTGCCGATCTGCGAACACAGGGGCTCGTTGGCACCGAGACGGCCCGCCAGTGTCTCGACCGACAGTGCTTCGAACGGCGATTTCCCAGTCATCCTCACCTCCCGCTCATGTGCTCCGATGATAGCGGAGCCAACGCGGTCGGGCCAAGCTAGGAAGCCTGCTGGCAATTGTCAATCGTGTTGACAATTGCCGATATAGCCCATAGCGTCATGGTCAGGGAGGAACGAATGGGCAATGATGCCGTGTTCCGCGTCGACGGCCTGAGGAAATCCTTTGGCCATATCGAGGTGCTTGGCGGCGTCTCGCTCGAATTGCATGCCGGCGAAGTGACCGTGCTGATGGGCGCCAACGGCGCCGGCAAATCCACCCTCGTCAAGATCATCAGTGGCGTCTACGACCATGGCGGCGGCTCGATGTCGCTTGCCGGTCATGAGTTCGACCCGAAAACGCCGGCGGAGGCGATCCGCGCCGGCGTCGTTACCGTCCACCAGAACATCAATGACGGTGTCGTCGCAGACCTCGACGTCGCCACCAATCTTACCCTCGACAGGTTGAGCGGCAGCGGCGTGCCGACCCTGTTCAATCCAGGCCGGGTGCGTCGCGAGGCAAAGGCGGTGGCCGACCGCATGGGACTGGCCATGGACCTCAAGGCCCGGATCAGCGATCTCTCTCTGGCCGACCGCCAGATGGTGGCGATCGCCCGCGCCATGGCGCACCGGCCGAAAGTGCTGATCCTCGACGAGCCGACTTCCTCGCTGTCCAGCGCCGAGGCCGACCGGCTGTTCGCATTGCTCGACCGGCTTCGCCAGCAAGGCGTGGCCATCCTCTACATTTCGCACCGTATGTCTGACATCAGGCGGCTTGCCGATCGCATCATTTCGATGCGCGATGGGGTCATCTCAGGCATCTTCGACAAGAAGCCGCTGGATTACGAAGGTGCGGTCAACGCCATGCTCGGCCGCAAGATCCAGCTCGAGCGGATCGTCGCCAGGAATTCGGCCAAAGCAATTTTTACCACGGACGGGTTGCGGGTTGCAGAAGGCGCCCGGCCGATTTCGCTGACCCTCGGCGACGGCGAGGTCGTTGCCATCACCGGCCTCGTCGGCGTCGGCAAGACCGCGCTCGCCGAGACGCTGTTCGGCCTGCGCCAGCCGCTGGGCGGGACCATGATGCTGAACGGGAAACCCTATGCGCCGGCATCGACCGGCGAAGCGATTGCCGCCGGTGTGTTTCTCGTCGCCAAGGACCGGGGCGAAAACGGCATCGTCGGCGACTTCAACGTCCAGGAGAATATCAGCCTGCCGTTCCACAGGCGCATGTCGCGTCTCGGCGTCCTCAAGCGCCGTATCGAACGCGCCATTGCTCGCCAGCAGATCCAGGAGTTGGGCATCGTCTGTCGCTCCGAGAGGGACGAGATGGCGTCGCTTTCCGGTGGCAATCAGCAGAAGGTGATGGTCGCCCGCTGGATGTCGCAGGCGGCAAGGCTTTTCATCCTCGACGAGCCGTTTCAAGGTGTGGACATCTCGGCCAGACGCGATATCGCCGCCAAGCTGCGGACCAGCGCCCACGGCCGCGCGACGCTGCTGTTCGTCACCGAACTCGACGAAGCCCTGGAGACGGCCGATCGCATCCTGGTGATGTCGGAGCAGACGATCGTCGGCGAGCACCGCAATACCGATGTCGATCTCGAGCGTCTGCTGGCCGAAGTGGCGGGCGGGCCTTTGCACAGCGCAGCCTGAGAGCGGGAAGACGATGAGAATTGGAATGGAGAGGGCATGAATTCGGGTCGGATAAAGACGGTGCCAGCGTGCGGGAGCGCTGAATGATCCTGCGCGACAATGCTATTCGCTACGGCTTCATCGTTCTGTTGTTCGGGCTGATCGCCTATTTCGCTGTTGCCGCCGATGGTTTCGTCTCGCCGCAAAGCGCCGTCTTCATCTTCCAGTCGGTCGCCATCACCGGTGTTCTGGCGCTCGGCGTCACCGCCACGCTGGTCGTCGGCGGCTTCGACCTGTCGATCGGCTCTGTCGCCACCAGCGCCATGATGGCGGCTGCCTATGTCATGGTGGTGCTGGGGCAGAACGCCGTCGTGGCGGTCGTCGTCTGTCTTGTGATCGGCGCCGTCGTCGGCCTGATCAATGGCTGGCTGATCGTCTATATGCGGGTTCCGGACCTTTTGGCGACGCTCGGCATGATGTTCCTGCTTGTCGGCCTGCAGCGCATACCGACCGAGGGCCGTTCGATCGCCACTGGCATGACCATGCCCGACGGCTCGGTCGCCAACGGCAGTTTCGGCGCCGCGTTCCTGGCGCTTGGCCGCCATCGCTTCGATTTCTTCATCCCGAACCTCATTCCGGTGTCGGTCGTCGTCCTGCTCGTGCTGGCGGTGCTGATCTGGTTCTTTCTCGAATACACGCGTTTCGGGCGCATGATGTATGCGGTCGGCAGCAACGAACGCGCCGCAGAACTCGCCGGCGCGCCTGTCAAGGCATACAAAATCTGGGCCTATGTGATTTCGGGAGTTTTTGCCTCGATCGGCGGCATTTTGCTCGCTGCCCGGCTTGGACGCGGCGACATCGCCTCGGGTAATAATCTGTTGCTCGACGCGGTGGCTGCGGCACTCATCGGTTACGCGGTTCTCGGCGCCGCCAAGCCGAACGCCTTCGGCACGGCTGTCGGCGCGGTGTTTGTCGGCGTGCTGTTGCAGGGCCTGACGATGATGAACGCGCCTTACTACACGCAGGATTTCGTCAAGGGCGTGGTTCTCGTGGTCGCCCTTGTCTTTACCTTCGCCCTTTCCGGCAGGGGCAGGAGATAGGGGTTCGACCGGGTCACATTTTGGGTTCAACAAGTGGAGGAAACGACGTGAACATCACAAGAAGGCTTTTAGGGAAGGCAGCGCTCGGGCTTGCCGGCGCAACATTGCTTATGCAGTTGCCGGCGATGGCGCAGGACAGGCCGGCGCCGTTCGACAAGCCGGGCGCCGTCAAGATAGCGCTGGTCCGCTATCTCTCGACTGGCGACTTCTTCCAGGCGTATCTGTCCGGCGTCGAGGCGCAGGCCAAGGCACTCGGTGTCGACCTGCGCGTGCTCGACAGCCGCCAGGACGCGGCGCTTCAGGCGGACATGGTCGACCAGGCCATCGCGCTCGGCGTCCAGGGCATCATCATCCAGCACGGCCTGACGGAATCGATGAAGGACGCCGCCCAGCGCGCGGTCGACGCCGGCATCAAGGTCGTCGCCTTCGACGTCAATGTCGAAAACCCCAAGATCCCGCAGATCGAACAGTCCGACCGCGACCTCGCGCGCCTGGCGCTCGAACAGGCGGTCAAGGACAATGGCGAGAGCTGGAAGGCCGGCTATGTCTATGTCGCCGGCATCGCGCCGCTCGACCGCCGCAACGAGACCTGGGTCGAATTCAAGAAGAAATATTCGGGCATCAACGAAGCCGCCATGTTCGGCACGCTCGACAATCCGATCGCCAATTCGGTCGCCAACCAGGCCCGTTCGGTGCTATCGGCCCATCCCGACATCAAGGTGATGTTCGCGCCCTATGACGAATTCGCCAAGGGCGTGAAGATCGCAGTCGACGAGGCCGGGCTGAACAAGGACATCAAGATCTATTCGGCCGACATTTCGACCTCGGACATCGCCGCGATGCGCGAGCCGGACAGCGCCTGGGCGGCAACCGCCGCCACCAACCCGGCCGTCGTCGGCCAGGTCTCGGTGCGTGCGCTGGCGCAGCTCTTGGCCGGCGAGGATCCCGGCCACAACGTCATCGTGCCGCCGACGCTGATCACCCAGAAGGATCTGCTCGACAAGGACATCAAGAACATGGAGGACCTCTCGGCCAAGCTGCCGCAATTCGCCCATGCCGATGTCGCGATGCCGACCTGGATGCCGAACCCGAACGCGAAGTAGTCTTTCGCTATAGGCAAAGGAAAAGAGCGGCTCGCGGGCCGCTCTTTTTGTTGGTCCGGTGTTTAGATCTACCGCAGCGCCGCCGCGATGTTGCCGCCATCGACCGTCGTCACATCGGCGGTGGTCCGCTCGGCCAGCGCCTGATGCAGGAAGGCTTGGGCGACGTCTTCTGCCGTCACTTCCTGGCCGAGCAGGTTGCCGGACATGTACTCCTTCTCCGACACGCCGCGTGCGCCCGAGCGGCTGGCGATCATGGCATCGGTCAACAGCCCCGAACGGATGCGGTCGGCGTTGACGGCATTGGAGCGGATGCCATGGGCGCCGTAGTCGAGCGCATATTGCCTGGACAAAAACAACGTTGCCGCCTTGGGAATGCCATAGGCGCCGAACTTCGGCCCCGGATTGACCGCCTGCTTGGAGGTGTTGAACAACAGCACGCCGCCGGTGCCCTGTTCGAGCATGATGCGCACGGCATTCTGCGCCGCCGACTGATGGGCGAAGAAATTGAGTTCGAAGCTTTTGCGCAAGGTGGCGTCGTCGAGCTCGCCGATCCGGCCCTCCCAGGCAGCACCGGCATTGGACACGAGAATGTCGAGGCCGCCGTAGACGTCGGCCGCTTTGTCGAAGGCGGCGCGCATCTGCGCCGGATCGGTGATGTCGGCGCCAATGCCGATCGAACCGTTGCCGGCCCTTTTTGCCGCCTCGGCAGCCCTTGATCCATCGAGATCGACGACGACGGCATGGGCACCGTTGTCGGCGAACAGCTTTGCCGTGGCAGCACCGATCGCGCCGGCGCCGCCGGTGACCAGTACCACCTGGCCGGTCAGCGGCTTCGGCTTGTTGGAGGCGAGCTTGGCCTGTTCCAGCGACCAGTATTCGAGCGGGAACAGGTCGGCTTTGGAGAGCGGGCGGAAGTCACCGACGGCTTCGGCGCCGCGCACCGCCTCGATCCACATTTCGCCGACGTCCGAGGCAATCTTCGCATCCTTCAGCGTGCGACCGTGGCCGAACATGCCGAGGCCGGGCACCAGCGTCAGCCGCGGCATCGGGTCGAGCATGGTGCGCTTCACGTCGTCGAGCGCATCATTGGTTTCGAAATAGGCGCGATAGTCCTTGGCGAATTTCTCGACATGCTGGCGGATGACGGATTTGTAGTCGCCGACCTTGTCCGCGTCGGGCGCCGGCAGTGCCATCGGTCCGGTTTTGATGCGGATCGACAGGTCAGGTGTCGACACGCCGCGCCCGGCATAGTCGGCAATTTTTGCCGAATTGATGAAATCGACGATCGCATCCGAGGTGCGGAAATCGCTGATCATCCGATCGAAGCGGCCTTCGCCGCGTGCCACCGCCACCGCGCCGCGCAGCATCGGCGCAATCTCCGCAGGCTTCGCCAGCCTGGCCGGCAGTGCCACTTTTTCGGTGCGCGGCTTGCCGTTTCCGGCGATGAAATCCTCGGCGACGTTCACATAATGGATCATCCGGTCATAGGCCTGCCTGGCATCGTCGCCGAAGGTGAAGATGCCGTGCTTGTCTAGGATCAGGCCTTCGACCGTCGGATCGGCGTCGAATACATCGGCGGCCGCCTTGGCCAGATCGAAGCCCGGCATGATGTAAGGCACGAAGCCCATCTTTTCGCCGAACACCTTCCGGCTCAGCGCCTCGCTGTCCTCCTGGTCGACGATGGCCAGGATCGCCGTCGAATGCGTGTGGTCGACGAATTTGTGCGGCAGGAAGGCGTGCAGCAGCGTCTCGACCGACGGATTGGGCGAGGACGGATCGATGAGGTTCGCCCGCTGCAGCGCGACCATGTCCTCGTCGGAGAGCTTCTTGAGCGACCGCGCCTTCAACAGCGCGCCGAGCTTGACCGCCGGCAGGCCCTGCGGCTCGATGACGCCCATGTCCCAGCCGCTGCCCTTGACGCAGAGCACGTCCCATTCGTCGCCGACAAGGTCGGTGGCCCTGGTCTTGCACGAGGTGTTGCCGCCGCCATGCAGGACGAGCCGCGGCTCGCCGCCCAGCAGCCTGGTCGTATAGACGCGCAGCGCCAGATCGCGGGCCACACCCTTCTTTGCATAGTCGGCGACCAGCTTCTCCGCCTCGCCGTCATTCCACAGGTTCTTCATGTCAGCTTCGTCCGATTTCTCTCTTGTTGTGAACAGGAATACCGCGACGCCTTGATGACAATGCGTCGGCGGCTGAAACTAGGTATCAGGCGACCTTTTCTGCTGCCGCTCCGGCATAGTCGAGCAGCCGCCGCGCCATGCGCGCGCCGACGACGAGATGGGTGCAGAGCCCGCCGGCGATCGCCGCGACGAGCGGTTCGAACTTGCTCTCTTCCTGCACCACCACAAGGCGCTTTCCGATCTGGCGCAGCGATGACAGCTCTGCCGAAATCAGCCGGCGGTTGTAGCTGCAGTCGAGCGCCTGGCCTCGGGCGTCGATGATCTGCCCGGCAATGACGCCGGCCGCACCCGCCTTGCGCAATACAGCCATTTCGCTTGGCGTCAGCGCGCCGCATTTGACCAGATGGCTGTCGGTGTCCACCGAGCCTACCGAATACAGCGCCAGGCCGCATTCGCCGATGCCCGACAATTGCTCGCGGATCACCGGCTCGGCGCGCAGGCCGCGTGCCAGTTCTTCCGTCGTCAGCACCAGCGGCGCGTAGAAATTCAGCCCCTTGGCATTGAGCCGGCGCGCGATTTCCATCGTGCATTGGTCCGGCCGGTACGAATAGGGGGCTCCCAGATTGCCGCAGAGCTGCACCACGGTGACGTCCTGCAGATCGGCATAGGACATGATGTCGGCGATGGTGTAGACCGTCCGTCCCCAGGCGACGCCGATGCGGTCGCCTTTCCTGATCAGCTCGAGAAAGACGCTTGCCGCCAGCACCGCGATGTCGGTCGAGGGGTCGGCGACATAGCCGTTTTCCGGCGCGATCCAGACCGCGTCGAGCTTCAGCGCGTCTTCCAGCTTGCGCGCCAGCACGTCGTCGGTGAAAAGCTGGGTCGAGGTCGAGATGTTGACGATGCCGGTCTCGCGCGCCTTGCGCAGATACATCGCCACCGAGGCACGGGAAATCTTGAGCTGGCTGGCCACCTGGTCCTGGCGCAGGCCGTGTGCATAGTAAAGCCAGGCGGCCTTGTGGATAAGCTGTTCTGCCGGTCGGATCGCCATGCCATCTCCTCGCTGACATTATTCACGGCTCTCGACAAAAGTCAAATTGGAGGAAGGAATAGATGCGCTTTCGCCGCCGAATCTAGACCATTCTTGTGCCACACGCGGTCTATGATGGCATCGTTGGTGGTGACGGGCCGGAAGCCGGTAGCTAAAGTTCTCGACGAACACATTGCGCGGAGGACGGGATGGGCAATCCCTACGAACAGGACCTCGATCGAAACCCGGCCAACCATCAGCCGCTGACGCCGCTGACCTATTTCGAGCGGGCGGCAAAAACCTTTCCCGACCAGATCGCCATCATCCATGGCCGCCAGCGCACGACCTATCGCGATTTCTGGAAGCGCTCGCTGAGGCTTGCCTCGGCACTGGCGAAGCGCGGTATCGGCAAGGGCGACACCGTCACCGTCATGCTGTCCAACACACCGCCGATGCTGGAGGCGCATTTCGGCGTGCCGATGACCAAGGCGGTGCTGCACTCGCTCAACACCCGCCTCGACGCCGCCGTCATTGCCTTCCAGCTCGATCACGCCGAAACCAAGGTGCTGATCGTCGACCGCGAATTCGCCGGCGTGGTTCGGCAAGCGCTGACGCTGGCCAAGGTCAGGCCGCTGCTGATCGATTACGACGATCCCGACTATGCCGCCGATGCGCCCTATCCCAAGGGCGAGCGGATCGGCACGCTGGACTATGAGGCGTTTGTCGCCGGCGGCGACGAGGATTTCGCCTGGTCGATGCCGGACGACGAATGGGATGCCATTTCGCTCAACTACACCTCCGGCACGACAGGCAATCCGAAGGGCGTCGTCTGCCACCATCGGGGCGCGGCATTGATGGCCTATGCCAACACCATCCATGCCGGCATGGGCAAGCACCCCGTCTATCTGTGGACATTGCCGATGTTCCACTGCAACGGCTGGTGCTTTCCCTGGACGCTTGCCGTGCAGGGCGGCACGCATGTCTGCCTGCGCTGGGTGCGGCCGAAGCCGATCTACGACGCCATCGCCGATCACGGCGTCACCCATCTGTGCGGTGCACCCATCGTCATGTCGGTGCTGATCAACGCCAGGGACGAGGACAAGCGGCAGTTCCCGCAGACCGTCACCTTCAACACCGCCGCGGCGCCGCCGCCCGAGGCGGTGCTGTCGGGCATGGCCGATGCGGGCTTTGCCGTCACCCATCTCTACGGCCTGACCGAAACCTATGGCCCGGCCGTCGTCAACGAATGGCATGGCGAGTGGGACCGGCTGGAGAAAGGGGCGAGGGCGGCGAAGAAGGCCAGGCAAGGCGTACGCTATGCCGCGCTCGAAGGCCTGACGATGATGGACCCGCAGACGATGCAAGAGACGCCGGCCGACGGCGAGACCATCGGCGAGGTGATGTTCCGCGGCAACATCGTCATGAAAGGCTATCTCAAGAACCGCAAGGCGAGCGACGAGGCCTTTGCCGGCGGCTGGTTCCATTCGGGCGACCTCGGCGTCATCCATCCGGACGGCTACATCCAGCTCAAGGACCGTTCCAAGGACATCATCATCTCCGGCGGCGAAAACATCTCCTCGATCGAGGTCGAGGAGGCGCTGTACAAGCATCCCGCCGTCGCTTCTTGCGGCGTTGTCGCCCGATCCGACGACAAATGGGGCGAGGTGCCGGTCGCCTATGTCGAGCTGAAGCCGGGCAAGGCGGCGACCGAGGCGGAGGTAATCGAGCACTGCCGCGCGCTGCTCGCCCGCTTCAAGGTGCCGAAAGCGGTGATCTTCGCGGAAATCCCGAAGACTTCGACGGGCAAGATCCAGAAGTTCCGGCTGCGGGAGATGGCAAAGCAGCCTTAGGGCCTGATCCGAAAACGGAACCGATTTCGGAAAGCATCTTTTCAAGATCCTTCGCAAAAAAACACGGGGCGGCGTTGCAGGCTCGCCCGGCGGAAACCACATGCGTTTCATGGGCCAACTCCGTCCAGGGATGTCACCATCTGTCATCAGCAGCCAAAATCGTGCCTTGACAGGTGATGGTTTTCAATTTACGAGTGACGAAATTCTAAATTCGTCAGTCGTAAATTGGCCAACGAGATGCTTGAAACCCTAGACACCACCGCCGATTCCGCCCGCCAGGAAAATGTCACGCGCATCCTGGATTGCGCGGAGCGATTGTTTCGCCACTACGGCTACGGCAAGACCAACGTCGCCGACATAGCGCGCGAACTCGGCATGTCGACCGCCAACATCTACCGCTTCTTCGCCTCCAAGGTGGAAATCCACCAGGCGGTTTGCGGCCGTATGCTCGAGACCTGCTACCGGTTGACCTACGAAGCCTGCCATGGCCCCGGCACCGCCAGCGAAAAGCTCCGCCGCTACGTGCATACGCACTACCAGTGGACGCTCGAGACCATGATCGACCAGGAGAAGGTGCACGAGATGGTCATCGTCGCCATCGAGCGCGACTGGCACGTCATCGAAAAGCACATCGACAGCATCCATGAACTGGTCGCGGAAGTGATCCGCGAGGGAATCGCTACCGGCGAGTTCGTCGATCAGGATCCGGTGATCGCTTCCCGGTGCTTCGGCGCTGCCATTATCAGCCTCTGTCATCCGCAGATGATGGCCCAGTGCCTCGCCAAGAAGAACCGGGCGACGCCGGACGAGCTTACCGAGTTTGCCATCAGAGCCTTGAAGAAATGACCGTTGCCGCCCGTCGGGCGGCGATACCGGCAATTCATCCCCACAGTTCGGGAGTACGAAAAGTGTCTTTGTCCAAGTCCATCACCTACAGGCGACCGGCCGCCGGCCTAGCATTGATTATGGTTGTCGCTCTCGGCCTCGCCGGCTGCTCGCAGGAGAAAGCCGAGGTCACCGAGATCATCCGCCCGGTCAAGGTGGTCGAGATCGCTAAGGCGAGCGATACCCGTCAGCTTTCCTATTCCGGATCGGTGCGTGCCCGCACCGAGATGAATCTCGGTTTTCGCATCAACGGCAAGATCACCGAGCGCCTTGTCGACATCGGTGACCGCGTCAAGCCGGGCGACGTTCTCGCCCGCATCGATCCCACCGACTACGAGCTTTCGGTGAGAAGCGCTCAGGCCAGCCTCGATGCTGCCGACCGTCAGGTCGAGACAGTCGAGCTTACGCGCAAGCGGGCCGAACAGCTCTACGCCAAGAATTTCGCGCCGAAGTCGCAGCTCGAGCAGGCGACGCTCGCCTATAATCAGGCTGTCGCCACGCGAGACTCCGCCCGCTCGCAGCTTGCCCAGGCACAGAACCAGGTCCGCTATACCGATCTCAAGGCGGACAAGAACGGCATCGTCACTGCCGTTGCCGCCGATGTCGGCCAGGTGGTCGGCTCCGGCACGCCGGTGGTGACCGTTGCCATCGACGGCGAGAAGGAAGTCCTGATCGCTGTTCCGGAAACCGATATCGCCGAATTCAAGCCGGGCAAGACCGTCAAGGCTGGCTTCTGGTCCGATGAGGCGCTGACGCTCGACGGCAAGGTCCGCGAAGTCGCCGGCAGCGCCGATCCGCAGTCGCGCACCTTTGCCGTTCGCGTCAGCCTGCCCAACGATTCTCGCGTGCTGCTAGGCATGACCGCCTCCATCGAAGCCGCGGCGGACAACCGGCAGCAACTGGTGTCGATCCCGCTGGCCGCGTTGGCGCAAAAGGACAGCCAATCGATCGTCTGGACAGTCGACCGCAACGGCGGGACCGTCCATGCGCATCCGGTCAAGGTCGCCGCCTTCACCCCCGACGGCGTCAGTGTCGCCGATGGGCTGAAGCCGGGTGACGTCGTCGTCGCCGCCGGCACGCAGTTCATGACCGAGAATCTGAAAGTCAAGCTGACCGGTGATGCGGCGCAACAGTCGGCGTCGGCCGATGACGCTGCAAGGCGCTTGCGCTGACGGCCAGGCAATTCACGGTTTCCGGGCGGCAGGCGCCCCCGATTTTCGAGATCTCAGGTCGATGTAACCCCCACGTCGATCCTCGCGTCCCACCGCGATGTAGATCTCTCAACTCGGAAAGCCACGCCGCCCGGAAGCCCACATCGGAAGTTCCTTGGGCATGCGAAAGCGCGTGCTCTGTTGATCAAATTGAAACGGACTGACGCCGATGACCATCGACACCAATGAAAAGCGGTCTTTCAATCTTTCGCGCTGGGCAATCGGCCATCCGAGCATTGCCCGCTTCCTGTTCGGGCTGATCATCGTGGCCGGTGCGCTCGGCCTGATGCGCATGGGCCAAAAGGAAGACCCCGATTTCACCTTCCGCGTCATGGTCGTCCAGGCGATCTGGCCAGGCTCCTCGATCAAGGAGATGGAGGACCAGGTCGTCAACAAGATCGAGCGCAAGCTGCAGGAAACGCCGCACCTCGATTTCGTCCGCTCCTACACCCGCGCCGGCAGCGCCATCATCACCTTGCAGGTCAAGGGCGACACCAATCCGGCGCAGGTCGCCGATGCTTTCTATCAGGTGCGCAAGAAGGTCGGCGATATCGCCAATGAGCTGCCGCAGGGGCTGCTTGGGCCTTACTTCAATGACGAATTCGGTGACACGTTCATCACCCTGCATTCGATCAGCGGCGACGGCTACAGCTATCCCGAGCTGAAGAAATTCGCCATCCAGGCGCGTGACATGCTGCTGACGACGCCCGGTGTCGAGAAGGCCGTGATCATCGGCGACCAGCCGGAAAAACTCTACATCGACGTTTCATCCAAGGCGCTTGCCGAACGTGGCCTGACGTTGACCGACCTGCAGAATGCGATCCGAGGCCAGAACAATGTCGACCCGGCAGGTTCGGTCGACACCGGCCAGCGTTCGGTGCGCATTTCGGTCGAGGGCGATGTCACCAGGGCGGCCGACATCCGCGAGCTTCGCCTGCGCGCCGGCAACCAGGTGACGCGCCTCGGCGACATCGCCACCGTGACCTCGGGCCTCGAGGATCCGTACCAGCGCAAGTACCGTTTCAACGGACACGACAGCGTCCAGCTCGGCGTCGTCATGGCCAAGGGCTTCAACGTCACCGACGTCGGCAAGGACGTCGAAGCGACCTACAAGCGCTTCGAAGAGGCGCTGCCCTATGGCGTTTCGGTCGATCAGATTTCCGACCAGCCGCATGTCGTGAAGGAGGCGGTGAGCGAGTTCATGGAAGCGCTCGGCGAAGCGCTGCTGATCGTGCTTTTTGTATCGTTCCTGTCGATCGGCTGGCGCTCGGGCCTGGTGATCGCGATCGTCATTCCGCTGGTCCTGGCCGCCACCTTCGCCATCATGTACGAGCTCGGCATCGACCTGCAGCGCATTTCGCTCGGCGCGCTGATCATCGCTCTTGGGCTCTTGGTCGACGACGCGATGATCGTCGTCGAAATGATGGAGCGAAAACTAGAGGAAGGCTTGGTCAAGGTCGAGGCGGCGAGCTTCGCCTACTCCTCGACCGCTTTCCCGATGCTGACCGGCACGCTGATCACGACGGCCGGCTTCATTCCCGTCGGGTTCGCTGCCTCGACCGCCGGCGAATATGTGCGCACCCTTTTTTACGTCGTCGGCATCGCGCTGATCGTGTCCTGGTTCGCGGCGGTCTATTTCACGCCATGGCTCGGCCACATGATCCTGAAGCAGCGCAAGCACGCCGGCAACCATCACGATGTCTTCGACACGCGCTTCTACCGCCGTCTTCGCTCGACCGTTGCATGGGCGGTGCGCCACCGCATCATCGTCCTGGTGATGACGCTGATGACGTTTGCCACCAGCCTGTGGGCGTTCCAGTTCATCCCGCAGAATTTCTTCCCGCAATCGTCGCGCCCGGAAATCCTTGTCGACCTCTGGTTGCCGGAAGGCACCAGCATCAAGGAAGTCGAGACCCAGGCCAAGGCGCTCGAAGCCAGGATGATGGACGACAAGGACAAGCGCTTCATCGCCACCTATATCGGCGAAGGCGCGCCGCGCTTCTTCCTGCCGCTCGACCAGCAGCTTCGCAACCCGAACTTCGCCCAGCTTCTGGTGATGGCCAATGACGAACCAGCCCGCGAGCGGCTGATCGTCAAGCTGCGCACCATCCTGGCCGAGGATTTCCCATCGATCCGCGCCAAGGTCGATCGCCTGTTCCTTGGTCCGCCGACCGGCTGGCCGGTGCAGATGCGCGTCATGGGTCCGGATCGCCAGGAGGTGCGCCGCATCGCCGACGAGGTGAAGGCGAAGTTCCAGGCAAATCCGCTGCTCGGCGCCATCCACGACGACTGGCTGGAGCCGGTGCCGGCGATGAAGCTGGTGATCGACCAGGATCGCGCCCGTGCGCTCGGCGTCACCTCGCAGCGCATCCGCCAGATACTGCAGGCGACCATGTCGGGAGCGCCGCTCGATGACTTCCGCGACGGCGAGGAGACGGTTTCGATCGTCGCCCGTGAGCCGGAGGCAAGCCGTCACCTGCTGTCGGCGGTCGACTCCGTCTACATCCCGACCGATTTCGGTGGCTCCGTGCCGCTGTCGCAGGTCGCCAAGATCGTCCCGGTGCTGGAGCAAGGCGTCGAATGGCGGCGCGACCGCTTGCCGACCATCAGCGTGCGCGCCACGCTGCCGGACGGCGTGCAGCCGAACGATGTCGCCATGAAAATGTACAGCGAGATGCAGGGCCTGCGCGCCAGCCTCGCACCCGGCTACAAGATCGAGATCCAGGGCGGCGCCGAGGATGCGGCCGAAAGCCAGGCCTCGATTGCGGCGAAAGCGCCGATCATGCTGGCCGTCATCGTCGTGCTGCTGATGATCCAGCTGCAGCATTTCGGCAAGGCCATGCTGGTGCTGGCCACCGGTCCGCTCGGCATCATCGGCGCGGCCGCGGCACTTTTGATCAGCGGCGCGCCGTTCGGCTTCGTCGCCATCCTCGGCGTCATCGCCCTGCTCGGCATCATCATGCGCAACTCGATCATCCTGGTCGACCAGATCGACCAGGACATCGCCGCCGGCGTGGAGCGCTCCGAGGCCATCATCGGCTCGGCGGTGCGCCGGTTCCGGCCGATCGTGCTGACGGCGCTGACGGCGGTGCTGGCGCTGATCCCGATCTCGCGCGGCGTCTTCTGGGGGCCGCTCGCCTACGCCATGATGGGCGGCATTCTCGTCGCCACGGTGCTGACCATCCTTGTCCTGCCGGCAGCCTATGCGCTGTTCTTCGGCAGGGAGCCCAAGAAGGTGGTGGCAACGGAAGAGGCGGCCAAGGTGGCAGAAGAAAGCGAAAGGCCGCAACTGGCCCTGGCGGCCGAATAGAGCTGTTGGCAAATGTGACCTCCGGCGGTTTAATCCGCCCACCAGGCGTAGGCGCCGGAGGAGGACCGTCATGACCATGGCTCAGACAAAGGCACCGCTGCGGCTGCCGATCGACGGGCGCCATCGCCAGATGTTCATCGGCGGCGGCTGGGTCGATGCCCGCTCCGGCCGGACCACGGAGAGCCGCAATCCCGCCACCGGCGCGGTCATCGCCACGGTGCCGCGCGCCGACCGGCAGGACATCGACTCGGCGGTGACTGCTGCGCGCAAGGCGTTCGAGGGCCCGTGGAGCCGGTTCAAGCCTTATGAGCGGCAGGTGCTGCTGCTGAGGATCGCCGACCTCTTCGAAAAGCACTGGGAAGAGATCAGCCGCTCCGACACCACCGACATGGGCATGCCGATCATACGCACCCGCGCCAATCGCAACCGCGTCATCGGCATGCTGCGCTACTATGCCGGCATGGCGACGGCGCTGCACGGCGAGACGATCGACAACTCGCTGCCCGGCGAAATCGTCTCTTTCACCCGCAAGGAGCCGGTCGGCGTCGTCGGCGCCATCATTCCCTGGAACGCGCCAACGGCGGCGTCGATCTGGAAGATCGGGCCGGCGCTGGCGACCGGCTGCACCATCGTGCTGAAGCCGTCGGAAGAGGCGCCGCTGACGCCACTTTTGATCGCCGACATCATGAACGAGGCCGGCGTGCCGGCCGGCGTCGTCAACATCGTCACCGGCACCGGCACCGAGGCAGGTGCCGCACTCGCCGAGCATATGGGCATCGACAAGATCGTCTTCACCGGCTCGACGGCAACCGGCCAGTCGATCGTGCGGGCCTCGGCCGGCAACCTCAAGCGCGTCTCCCTGGAGCTCGGCGGCAAGTCGCCGGTCATCGTCTGCGCCGATGCCGATCTCGACAAGGCGGTGCCGGTGGCGGCGATGTCGGTGTTCGCCAATTCCGGCCAGATCTGCATCGCCGGTTCGCGCCTTTTCGTCGAACGCACCGTCCATGACGAGTTCGTCGAGCGGCTCGCGGCATACGCCAAGGGTCTCAGGGTCGGCGACGGCATCGACCCGGCGACCGAGATCGGTCCGCTCGTCTCCGAAAAGCAGCTGCAACGGGTCACCGGTTACCTCGAGGCCGGCACCGCGGAAGGGGCGAAACTCGTCACCGGAGGCACCCGGCTTGTGGAAGGCGCGCTTGCCGCCGGCAATTTCGTCGCGCCGACCGTCTTTGCCGGCGTCTCGGACAACATGAAGATCGCCCGTGAGGAGATATTCGGGCCGGTGATTTCAGCCTTGCCGTTCGATACGCTGGACGAGGCGGTCGAGCGGGCCAACAACACGCCTTACGGCCTGGCTGCAGGGGTCTTCACCCAAAATCTCGCCACCGCCCACCAGCTGTCGCGCAAGATCCGCGCCGGCTCGGTCTGGGTCAATACCTATCACGCCATCGATCCGGCCGTGCCCTTCGGCGGCTACAAGATGAGCGGCTACGGCCGCGAGGGCGGCGCCGAGCACCTCGCTGAGTATCTCAACACCAAGGGCGTGTTCATCAAGATCGATTGATCGGTCCGCCGCCCGCACAAAAAATGCTCCCCGACGCCGGTTTTGCAAAACAGAATTCCTTCCCATGGCCGCAAAGCCATCCCATGCTCGAGCAATTGGAGCGTTACGCTCGTCGTCATCGGTGCGTTTTTCCATGGCAGAAAATCGACAATTGCGGCTTGGCGCTTTCATGCGGCCCGTCAGCCTTCATACCGGCGCCTGGCGCTACCCGGGCGCCTATCCCGACGCCAACTTCAATTTCGCGCATCTCAAGCACTTCGCGCAAAGGCTGGAAGCGGCGAAGTTCGACGCCTTCTTCATGGCCGACCACCTGGCCGTGCTCAACATGCCGATCGAGGCGCTGCGGCGCAGCCACACGGTCACGTCCTTCGAGCCGTTCACGCTGTTGTCGGCGCTTGCCGCCGTCACCGATCGTATCGGGCTGATCGCAACCGCCTCGACGACGTTCGACGCGCCGTACCACATCGCCCGTCGTTTCGCCTCTCTCGACCATATCAGCGGCGGGCGCGCCGGCTGGAATATCGTCACCACATCCAATCCCGACGCCGCGCTGAATTTCGGCCTCGACGAGCATGTCGAGCACAACGAGCGCTATCGCCGGGCGCGGGAGTTTTATGATGTCGTCACCGGCCTGTGGGACAGTTTTGCCGACGATGCCTTCATCCGCGACGCCGAAAGCGGGCTCTATTTCGATCCGGCGAAGCTGCATGTGCTCGACCACAAGGGCGAATATCTTTCGGTGCGGGGACCGCTCAATATCGCGCGGCCGGTGCAGGGCTGGCCGGTCATCGTGCAGGCCGGCGCGTCGGAGGCCGGACGGCAGCTCGCCGCGGAAACGGCCGAGGTGATCTTCGCCGCCCATGCCGATCTCGCCTCGGGGCAGCGCTTCTTTGCCGACGTCAAGGAACGTGCGCAAAAACTTGGCCGGTCGCGCGACGACATCAAGATCCTGCCCGGCGCCTTCGTCATTGTCGGCGAGACTGTCGAGGAGGCGCAGACGAAGCGGGCCAAGCTCGACAGCCTCGTCTACTACGAGAGCGGCGTCGCCTCGCTGTCGATCGCGCTCGGCCACGACGCGTCGCGGTTCGATCCGGATTCAGTCTTGCCCGAAATCCCGGAAAGCAACGCCAGCAAGAGCGGCCGCGAGCGCGTCATCGAACTGGCGCGCAAGGAAAACCTGACCGTCAGGCAGCTTGCGCAGCGGCTGGGCGGCTATTCCGGTCTTGCCTTCGTCGGCACTTCGAAAACCATCGCCGACGAGATGGAGGAATGGCTAGTCACCGAAGGCTCGGACGGGTTCAACGTCATGTTCCCCTATCTTCCCGCCGGATTGGATGATTTCGTCGAGAAAATCGTGCCCGAATTGCAGCGGCGCGGCATTTTCAGGAGCGAATACGAAGGATCGACCCTGCGCGAAAATCTTGGCCTGAAGCGGCCGCCAAACCGGTTCTTCCAACCTGAGACGGCAGCGATCCGCAAAGCTGGTTAGAACCGGTAATGATTTTAGACCGTGGCAAGCATCCGTTCTTTTCGTTCGGTCCGAATGTCCATAGGGTCATGAGCAGCGGGCTGGCAGCCCGAAATCGTCGCGAGGGCTTTGCATCATGACCAATCCGGCCGTTGTCGGTTTCTCAGGCAATTTCACCCGGCCGTCCAAGACGCGCGGCTTCGTCGATCGTATCGTGAACGAGGTAGCCGGCAGATATGGCCTGGCCGCCAGCACGCATGACGTCGTCGACCTCGGCCCCAGCCTCGGTGGCGCCAGATGGGCGCGTGAACTGGATGCGCAAGCGGGCGATATCCTCAAGTGCGTCGTCGCGGCGGACGTGCTCGTCGTAGGCTCGCCCACCTACAAGGGCAGCTACACCGGCCTGTTCAAGCACTTCTTCGATCTTGTCGACCCAACGGCGCTCAGGGGCAAGCCGGTGGTGCTGCTGGCGACCGGCGGCGGCGACCGGCATGCGCTGATCATCGAGCACCAGCTGAGGCCGCTGTTCGGCTTCTTCGAGGCCTTTACGCTGCCGACCGCGATCTACGCTTCGGACAGGGATTTCATCGACGGCGTGCTTGCGTCCGAGACGATCCAGGCGCGCGTCGGACAGGTGCTCGAGGATATCGGTGCAGCGCTTGGCGGTCGCTCCCGCGCAGGCACCGCTGCCGAATAGCCCCTAAAAAGAAAAACCCGCCTCGGCGGCGGGTCTCGGGGCGAATCAGCACCATATCGAGATTAGTAGCATAGCTGCCGGCACAAAGCAAGAACAAAATGCAGGGATCGAGCGCGCCTTGCGCGCCCGATCCCTCAAGGCAAGCCGTCAGATGACGAACAGCCAGTTGGCGAGCAGCATCACCACGACGCCGGCGACCAGCGTCAGATAGGGCAGCATCCCCGCCTTTTTCACCGCAAGGTCGGACGAGCTCATGCCGAGATCGGCCAGCATGTGGTCGGGGAATTTGCCCTTGTCCTGGATGTAGTGCCGGAAGCAGAACACCGGGATGATCAAGGCTGCCGTGATCAGCCCGGCCCACAATGCCATCGGGTTCCACACCTTGGCGCCGGCGCCCATGAAGACCGCGTTGACATAGGCAAAGATGGCGCCGAGGCCGAGTACCCAGCTCGGCGCCTTCCATGGCCGCGCGATGTGGCCATTGTCGATGCGGTGGATCCAGCCGGCATTGAGATTAAGGAAGTTGAAGATGATGTAGCCGCAATTCGACACCGCCAGGATGAAGAAGAAGCTCGTTGCGTCGGCCGAGGCGATGGCCAGCACGATCAGGTTGAAGATCAGGTCGGTCCACATCGCCCGCGTCGGGGCGCCGTGCTCGTTGACATGGCTGAGATAGCGCGGCAGCCAGCCGTCGACCGAACCTTGATAGAGCGTGCGCGAGGAGCCGGCCATCGCCGTCATGATGCAGAGCACCAGCGCCAGGATCATCAGCATCACCAGCAGGCTGTGGATCAGCTGTCCGCCGCCGACCATGCCGGCCAGCGCATCGGCAACGCCGGAGCCGTCGACGATCGGCGTCGCCAGCATGCCGTTCAAGCCGAGCACGCCCTGGAAGGTGAACGGCACCAGGATGAACAGCAGCATGCACAACAGGCCGGAGTAGAAGATCGCCTTGAAGGTATCGGTGCCCGGGTTTTTGAACTCGGAGGTGTAGCAGACCGCGGTCTCGAAGCCGTAGGTCGACCATGCCGCGATGAACATGCCGCCGAGCACCAGCGTCCAGCCGGCGATGTTCCACGCGCCGGCCTCCGGCGCATAGGCGGCGGCGAGCGGCACCAGCGGCGAAAAATTTGCCCAGTTGATCTGGCCGGTGACGATCGGCACCACGCCGACGATGAGCATCGGGATGATCACCAGCAGGCCGATATATTTCTGCACGTTGGCCGTGCCCAGGATGCCGCGATGCTGGATCGAGAAGATGATCAGCATCAGCACCGCGCCGATGAAGAAGGTGGCGTTGAAGGTGAAGGAAACCGGGCCAAGCGTGTGACCGTAGAGCGTCCAGTTACGGATCGCCGGCGTCGCCGCCGCGGTGACCGCGGTGATGGCGTCAGCGGCGCTGGTTCCGGCATGGGCCGCAATATAGGCGGCGACTTCCGGCGAAGTGTCGGTGAACAGCGGCACCGGCGCCAGTGCGTTGAGGATATAGGCGGCGGCGATCGAGCAGCCGAGCGACAGAACCGGCGACCAGGCGAACCAGTTGCACCACACCGAAAGCGGCGCGATGAATTTCGAATAGCGCAGCCATGCGGTGGCGCCGTAGACCGAGGCGCCGCCGGATTTGTTCGGGAACAGCCCGGCGATCTCCGCATAGGTGAAGGACTGCAGGAAGCCCATGACCATGGATACGGCCCAGATCAGGAAGGCCAGTGTTCCGGTGGTGCCGGCGATGCCGCCGATCGAAAACAGGACAAGGGCCGGAACGCCGCTTGCCACCCAGAAGGCGCCGCGCCAATCGATGTTCCGGTGCAGCTGCCCTTCGGCAGGCGGCACCAAGGTGGTGACTATCGTGCTCATTTACGTGGATTCCCCATTTTTGATGTTCCCCATCGGCAACAGCCGCAATCTCGCGAGGCGTCATCGACGCTCACGTTGAACGGCCCCAGGCGTTTTCCGCTCAGTAGTATTTTTTTCTTAGCAGTGAAGATTGACCCAACGCGCTTTCACGTCAAGCGCTTTGTGACGCTGTGCACATTGCGCTTGTGAAACAGTCGAGCTTCGCTGGCGCTGCCCAAGGGTGCGGTCTGTCCTTCTCCCCTTGTGGGAGAAGGTGGCCGAGCGAAGCTCGGTCGGATGAGGGGTGTTCCAGCTTGGCAAAACCGCACTTCGTCCAGCACCCCTCAACCGTCTTGGCGCTGCGCGCCAATCCACCTTCTCCCACAAGGGGAGAAGGGAAGAACCAGGAAGCGTCGGTCAGGAGCGCGGCCTGTTCTTTTGCGGGTCGTAATGGGCGAAGGCGACGACGCGCGCCGGCAGCCGCTTGCTGTGGCCGTCGAGCTTGCCGATCTCGACCTCGGTGCCGATCGCCGAATGCGCGACGTCGAGCCTGGCCAGCGCGATGGTCTTGTTCAGCACCGGCGAGCGCATGCCGGAGGTGACGACGCCGATCTGGGCCCGGCCGACATGCACGCAATCGCCGTGGCCGACCGCGATATTGGCGTCGATGTCGAGGCCGACCAGCTTCTTCTGCGGGTTTTCCTTGCGCCGGATCAGCGCCTCGCGGCCGATGAAATCGTCGCTCTTGGTCTTCAGCGGTACGGTGAAGCCGATGCCGGCCTCGAACGGATCCGTCTGGTCGGAAAACTCGTGAGCAGCAAAGATCAGCCCGGCCTCGATGCGCACCATATCGAGCGCCTGCAGCCCCATCGGCTTCAGGCCGTGCGGCTGGCCGGCCTGCCAGATCGCGTCGAAGACCTTTTCGGCGTCGCGCGGATGGCACCAGATCTCGTAGCCGAGCTCGCCGGTGTAACCGGTGCGCGAGACAACGACCGGAATGCCGTTGCCGCCGCCGATGCGGGCAACGGCGAAACGGAACCATTCGAGTTCGTCGATCGACGGCTGCAGCGGCGAGGTCCAGATGATCTGCCGCAGGACGTCGCGGCTTTTCGGCCCCTGCACGGCAACATTGTGCATCTGGTCGGTCGACGAGCGCACCAGCACGTTGAGGCCGAGCTTTGTCGCCGTCTCGCGCAGCCATTCGCCGGATAGATCGTCGCCGCCGACCCAGCGGAAATTATCCTTGCCGAGCCTGAGCAGCGTGCCGTCGTCGATCATGCCGCCATGCTCGTAGCACATGGCGGAATAGACGACCTGGCCGACGCCGAGCTTCTTGATGTCGCGGGTCAGCGTGTATTGCAGCAGCGCCTCGGAGTCCGGCCCGGTGACCTCGAACTTGCGCAGCGGCGACAGGTCCATGATCACGGCGTCCTGCCGGCAGGCCCAGTATTCATCGATCGGGCCTTGCCTGGCGAAGGAATTGGCCAGCCAATAGCCCTTGTACTCGACGAAGTTGCGGGTGTGCTTGGCAAAGCTCGAATGAAAGGCGGTCTCGCGGGTCATTTTCGGTTCCGAATCGGGCGTCATGCGTCTGGCGATCGCTCGCGAGAATTTGTGCTGGCCGGGATAGGTTCGCACATGGATGTCGGTCAGGTTCCAGCCATTGGCCGGCGTCGTATCGTCGGGGCAGGCGGACGAGGCGCAGACGATGTCCGTGAGCGCCCTGAGTAGCACATAGTCGCCCGGCCGCGACCACGGCTCGTCCGATACCACGACGCCATGCGCGTCGATGGCCGTGTTGAAGAAGAAGTTGATCGCCATCCAGCCGGCGCGAGGCGTGACACCCTTGTCGGCCAGCGCGTGGTTGAAATTCTCCGAGCAGTTGGGATGGCCGGGATAACCGATGTCGTCGTAATATTTGGCCGCGCAGGCGAGCGCGAATGCATCGTGGCGGCCGCAAGTGTCCTGCACAACCTCGACCAGCGGCTCCATGTCCTGGTCGTAGTATTTCGAGTGCAGACCGGGCATCGGATAGCTCGAACCCATCAGCGTGCGCGTCGTCGTCACGTCGAGCGGATGATCGCGGCCCTTGTCCAGCTTGCGCGCCGAAAAGCACTGGAAGTCGGTGCATTGGCGCCCGTCGACATCGATGATCTGCAGATAGTCGCCCGCCTTGACGAAGTAGGCCTCCGCCGTCGCCGAATGGACGCGCAGGTCGAGCACGGGATCGGCCAGCGGGTCGGCAAGCCTGGATTTCGCCGCAGGGCGGATGGTGGCGCGGCGGACGATGACGCTAAGCGGCGTCGCCGTATCGTGGCCGTCGACCAGCATCGGCCCGCCGGGCGCGGCAATCAGCATCGACCCATCGCGGGCGACGGTAAAAGCCTGTTCGGTACCGGCAGGGGTGGCGCCGCCGAAAACGCGAACCGCCTTCGCCTGGTCGAGCTGCACCTGGCGCCGCTCGAGCCCCCGGCGCAAGGATGCGAGGCTGTCGTCGCCTTCGGCCAGCAGCGCCTTGATGCCGGCGGCATTGCTGTTCGATTTCTCGCCGAGAATGCCGGGATCGGTCGCGTCGCTGCTGTCCCATGCCAGCAGCTCGCAGGCCTGCCCGCCCTCGACATCGCGCACGGTGACAATGTCGCCGGCCTCGACCTCGATCAGCATCGCGCCATTGCCCTGAACCGAGTAGCGCTCCATCCCGGCCGGCAGCGTAATCTGGCCTGGCCGCAGGATCAGGCTCGGCCGGGGCGGTCCGGCGACGACGGGGTAGGGCGACTGGCTCATCTCAACCTTGGTTTCGAGAAACAAGTTTGCCTGTGTGTAAAATTATTTTAGCGGGAAGAATAGCAGGGGGATCGGGTTTGGCAAGGTGAAGGTGGCACAAGCTCCCCCTTCTCCCCTTGTGGGAGAAGGTGTCGCCGAAGGCGACGGATGAGGGGTGTCCCAGGGAACGCCAGCCTCTCACTCCGCTGGAACACCCCTCATCCGTCTCGGCGTTGCGCGCCGATCCACCTTCTCCCACAAGGGGAGAAGGGAAGACGCGCCAAGGCTATGCCAACTCCTCGTTGTGGCTGATCTCGACGCCATACTCGGCGGCAGCGTCCAGCATCGTATGCCACAGGCTTTCCGCGAAGGTGGCGAACACCAGAAGATTGAACACCGCCTGTCCGTCCGGCCGGTCATTGCCACGCCAGAGATTGATGCTGGTGTGATCGACCGAGGTCGCCGCAGCGGTGCCGGCCGGGAACGCCGCGGGGTGCAGGTCTAGCGACGACAGTTTGGCCAGCATCGCGCGCGCCTTTTCTCCGGAAACGCTGATCAGCGCGCGGGCATGCGACTGGTCGGACAACGAGGCGGATTGCGCAAACGCCTGGCTCAGCGGTTCGCTCGGGTGCTTGCCGCCATTGGACAGGACCAGGAACTGATCCGGTCCCGACCAGATCAGCGTAGCGTCGGGAGTTTGGGTCGCCTTGGGCGTTTCCGGGGCGGCAACGCCGAAGCGGGTTTCGGCGGCCTTCCCCAGTTCTGCCGCTTTGCCGCGCCGCGCCATCACCTGGATCAGGTCGAAATTGCGGATCTCGGTGAGCGATACGCCGGCCGCCGTGCCGCGCGCGCCATAGGCGCCGACAACAAGCGCTTTCTCCAGCGGACTGCGGGCAATCCAGGAAAACTCAGCCACGCTGGCGCCCTCCATCCGGATCGTAGAAGACGGGACTGCACAGCTCGACGTCGTAGTCTTCGCCGCGCAGCGGGTCATGCGCATGGACGATTTCGCCGATGCGCTCGCGCCCGCGCTCAACCAGTGCCAACCCAATCCACTGGTCGAGCGTCGGCGAGAAGCAGACCGAGGTGACGTAGCCCTGGTCGTTATCGGGACCGGGCGTCTCGCCCTTCGGGATGATATGCGCGCCGGAACGCAGGCGGCGCGTCTTGTCGACCGGCTTGATGCCGACCACGACCTGGCGGTCCGGCGCAATCAGCGCCTCGCGCCCGGCCATGACGCGGCCGATGAAATCTTTCTTGCTGGACATCATCTTGCCCAACCCGAGGTCGGCGGCGGTCGTCGTGCCGTTCAGCTCCGGGCCGGCGACATGGCCCTTTTCGATGCGCATGACGCCGAGCGCCTCGGTACCGTAGGGCGTAACGCCGAACGGCTTGCCGGCCAGCATCAAATTGCGCACCAGCGCCTCGCCATAGCGGGCGGGAACCGAAATCTCGAACGCCATTTCGCCCGAAAACGAGATGCGGAACAGCCGCGCCTTGATGCCACCGCGAAGCGCGACTTCCCGCGCCCCCATGAACGGAAAACCTTCGTTCGACAAATCCTCGGACGGAGCGACGATTTCCCGGAGCAGGTCACGGGTCTTCGGCCCGGCGATCGAGAATTGCGCCCACTGGTCCGAGACGGATGTCAGCTGAACGTCGAATTCGGGGAACAGCACCTGCCGGCAGAATTCGAGATGCTGCATCACCAGCCCGGCCTTGGCGGTGGTGGTGGTCAGGAAATAGTGGTCCTCGGCCAGCCGTGACGTCGTGCCGTCGTCATAGACGATGCCGTCCTCGCGCAGCATCAGCCCGTAGCGGGCTTTGCCGACGGCGAGACTGGAGAAGGTGTTGATGTAGACGCGGTCGAGAAAGGCGCCGGCATCCGGGCCGTGCACGTCGATCTTGCCGAGCGTCGAGACATCGCAGAAGCCGACGCCGGAGCGCACCGCCTTGACCTCGCGGGTGACCGATTCCAGCCAGTCCTTTTCGCCGGCGCGCGGATACCATTGCGCGCGCTTCCACAGGCCGGTGTCGACGAAGATCGCGCCCTGTTCGGCCGCCCAGTGATGCGATGGCGTCAGCCGCGTCGCATGGAAATTCTCGTCACGGTGATGGCCGGCGAAGGCGCCGATGGCGACCGGCACATAGGGCGGGCGGTAGATCGTCGTGCCGGTTTCGGGGATCGATTTGCCGCTGATTGCCGCCATGATGGCGAGACCGGCGACGTTCGAGGTCTTGCCCTGGTCGGTGGCCATGCCGAGCGTCGTATAGCGCTTGAGATGCTCGACCGATTCGAAACCTTCGCGCTGCGCCAGTTCGATGTCGGACGCGGTCACGTCATGCTGGTAATCGACGAAGGCTTTCCCTTTGCCGGCCACATACCAAAGCGGCGTCAGCGAAAACGCCTCGCTGTCGGCGACCGGCGATGTGCCGGCATTGCCGCTGCGTCCAGCACTCTGCGCTGCCGCAGCACCCGCGGCAAAGCCCTGGCGCAGGCAGTCGCCCAGCCCGAAGGCGCCGTTGGCGGCGCCGGCGGCCACCATGCCGGGCGGCGCACCATCCGGCACGAAGGCTGCGATATCGTCCTGCCATTTCGGCCGGCCGCGATGATAGGAGGTCAGCCCGACCGCCGGATTCCAGCCGCCGGACACGGCAAGCCCGTCGGCTTCGACTTCCGCCCGTGCGCCGCCGGTCAGCGCCACCACGATTTTCCGGACCCCGTCCTTGCCGCCTTCGACGCCGCTGACCGAGCCGTTGAGCACGGCAAAGCCGCCTTTGGCGGCAAGCGCGCGATGCGCGGCGGAGACGTCCGGGCGCGCATCGACGACCGCCGCGATCTGCAAACCGGCGCCAAGCGCGGGCTCGACCGTGCGCCAGCCATCCTCATTGTTGGTGAACAGCGCGATCCTCTTGGCAGGGGTAACCGCGTAGCGCGCGACATAGGTCCGCATAGCCGAAGCCATCATCACGCCCGGCGTGTCGTTACCGGCAAAGACGATCGGCCGCTCGATGGCGCCGGCGGCGACGACGCAGCGCTTGGCCACGATCCGCCACAGCCGCTGGCGCACCTGGTGCTCGGGCGGCGAGGGCAGGTGGTCGTTGACCCGCTCGATGGCGCCATAGGTGCCGCCATCATAGACGCCGAACAATGTCGTGCGGGTCATGATGCGGACATCGGGCAGTGCGGCAAGTTCGGCCAGCGTGCGCGTAATCCATTCGGCCGCCGGCGCGCCGTCGATCATGCCGCCGTCGGCGAGCAGACGGCCGCCAAGCGCAAAATCTTCCTCGCACAGGATGACGCGGGCGCCGCCGCGCCCGGCCGCCAGTGCCGCAGCCAGCCCGGCCGGGCCGGACCCGGCAATCAGCACGTCGCAATGCGCCCACGCCTTGTCGTAATGGTCGGGATCGGCGACGCCTGCAGCGCGGCCGAGGCCGGCGGCGCGGCGAATCGTTGGCTCGTAGATCGTTTCCCAGAATTTCGCCGGCCACATGAAGGTCTTGTAGTAGAAGCCGGCGACGAAGATCGGCGCGAACAGCTGATTGACCGCCATCAGATCGTGGCGCAGCGACGGCCAGCGGTTCTGGCTGGCGGCTTCGAGCCCGTCATAGAGTTCGGCCGTGGTCGCCTTGGTGTTCGGCTCGCGCCGCGCTCCGCTGCGCAGTTCGACCAGCGCGTTGGGCTCCTCCGAACCAGCGGTCAGGATGCCGCGCGGTCGATGGTATTTGAAAGAGCGGCCGACCAGCTTGACGCCATTAGCGATCAGCGCCGAGGCCAGCGTGTCGCCTTGGAAGCCGGCAAAGCTCTTGCCGTCGAAGCGGAAGGCCAGCGGCGCGGCGCGATCGATGAGACCGCCGCTCTCCAGCCGATGTATCTGCGCGGAGCCAACCATCAGGCGCCAACCTTGGCGGCACCAACGCCGGCCGCCGGCTCGACGGAGGAAATCTCATGCCTCAGCGTGTTGCGGGCGACCTTCAGCCAGGCCCGGCAGCCGCCGCCATGGTACCAGTATTCGCTCATCGGCCCGGCGATGTTGTCGCGCAGATAGACGTAGTCGAAGACCTCGTCTTCGGTGGCGCCGGCCGCCGGACGCACCGGCTTGGCGTCGCCCAGATAGGTGAACTCGCCGAGTTCGCGTTCGCCGCAGAAGGGACAGACAATGCGCATGCTTCTTCAGCCAGCCTTCAATGCAGGTTCGGTTGGGCGCCCTGGCCCTTTTCGTCGATCATCGCACCTCGCCGGAAGCGGTCGAGACGAAAGCGGGCAGCCTCCTTGTGCGGCTCGTCGCGCGCCAGCAGATGAGCAAAGACCAGGCCGGAGCCGGGCGTCGCCTTGAAGCCGCCATAGCACCAGCCGGCGTTGAGATAGAGCCCGTCGACCGGTGTTTTGTCGATGATCGGCGAGCCGTCCATCGACATGTCCATGATGCCGCCCCACTGACGCAGAAGCCGTATCCGGCCGATCATCGGCATCAGCGCCATGCCGCCTTCGCAGACGTCTTCCATGACAGGCAGATTGCCGCGCTGGGCGTAGGAATTGTAGCCGTCTATATCGCCGCCGAAGACCAGGCCGCCCTTGTCGGACTGGCTGACGTAGAAATGGCCGGCGCCGAACGTCATGACATTGGGGATCAGCGGCTTGATCGCCTCGGAGACGAAGGCCTGCAGCACATGGCTTTCGATCGGCAGCCGCATGCCGGCCATCGCCGCGACGCGCGACGAGGAGCCGGCGACCGCCATGCCGACCTTGGCCGCGCCGATCCTGCCGCGGCTCGTCTCGACGCCGGTCACCTTGCCGCTTCCATCGCGGACAAAGCCGGTCACCTCGCAGTTCTGGATGATGTCGACGCCGAGCGCGCTCGCCGCATGCGCATAGCCCCAGACCACGGCGTCGTGGCGCGCCGTGCCGCCGCGCCGCTGCAAAAGCCCGCCTTGCACTGGAAAGCGCGCATCGTCGAAGTTCAGGAACGGCATCATCTTCCTGACCGCCGCCAGATCGAGCAGTTCGGCATCGATGCCGTTGATGCGCATGGTGTTGCCGCGCCGCGCATAGGCGTCGCGCTGCGCGTCGGAATGGTAGAGGTTGATGACGCCGCGCTGGCTGACCATGGTGTTGTAGTTTAGGTCCTGCTCCATCCGCTCCCACAGCTTCATCGACAGCTCGTAGAAGCCGGTATTGCCGGGCAGCCCGTAATTGGAGCGGATGATGGTGGTGTTGCGGCCGGCATTGCCGGAGCCGATCCAGCCCTTTTCCAGCACGGCGACATTCCTGATGCCGTATTCGCTGGCGAGGAACCATGCCGTCGCCAGGCCATGGCCGCCGCCGCCGATGATCACCACGTCGTAGTGGCTCTTTGGGCTGGCGTCGCGCCAAGTGCGCTGCCAGTTCTTATGGCCGGAAAATGCCGCCCGGGCGAGGGAGAAGATCGAGTATTTCATGAACCTGTTTCGCGCCGGCGTGCAACAATTCCGGATCAGATGTCGAGCGTGTGGTCGCGCTCCCACTGGGTGAAGTGGGAAGCATAGGAATTCCATTCCTGCTGCTTGAGCTTTAGATAGGCCGACGAGAATTCCTCACCCAGCGCCGCCTTGAGCGATTTGTCGTTGTCGAACTCGCGCAACGCGTCGAGCAGGTTGAGCGGCAGCTTCGGCGCCCCTTCGACCGTATGGCCGAACTGGTACATGTCGATGTCGTAGCGCCGGCCGGGATCGGCCTTCGAGCGGATACCGTCGAGCCCGGCGGCGATGATCACCGCCTGCAGCAGATACGGGTTCGCCGCGCCGTCGGGCAGGCGCAGCTCGAAGCGGCCGGGGCCGGGTACGCGCACCATGTGGGTGCGGTTGTTGCCCGTCCAGGTCACCGTGTTCGGCGCCCAGGTGGCGCCGGAGATGGTGCGCGGTGCGTTGATGCGCTTGTAGGAATTGACCGTCGGGTTGGTGATGGCGGCAAGCGCGGACGCATGTTTCATGATGCCGCCGAGGAAATTCCTGCCCTTGGCCGACAGGCCGAGCTCCATCGCAATATCGGCAAAGACATTGGTCTTGCCGTCTTTGTCCCACACCGAGATATGCGCATGGCAGCCATTGCCGGTCAGGCCCTGGAAGGGTTTAGGCATGAAGGTTGCGCGCAGGCCGTGCTTTTCGGCGACCGATTTCACCATGAATTTGAAGAAGGAATGCTTGTCGGCGGTCGCCAGCGCATCGTCGAAGGCCCAGTTCATCTCGAACTGGCCGTTGGCGTCCTCGTGGTCGTTCTGGTAGGCGCCCCAGCCGAGCGCCAGCATGTGGTCGCAGATCTCGGCGATCACATCGTAGCGGCGCATCACCGCCTGCTGGTCGTAGCAGGGCTTCGACGCCGTGTCGTATTCGTCGGAAATCGTCTTGCCATCCGGCGAGATCAGGAAGAATTCGGCCTCGACGCCGGTCTTGATGTGCATGCCGTCGCCGGCCGCCTCCGCGATCAACCGCTTCAGCGTGTTGCGCGGCGCCTGCTCGACCGATTTGTCGTCCATGATGCAGTTGGCGGCGACCCAGGCGACCTCCGGCTTCCAAGGCAACTGGATCACCGAGGCCGGATCCGGCACCGCCAGCATGTCGGGATGCGCCGGCGTCAGGTCGAGCCAGGTGGCAAAGCCGGCAAAGCCGGCACCGTCCCGCTGCATGTCGGCGATCGCCTGCGCCGGCACCAGCTTGGCGCGTTGCCCACCGAACAGGTCGGTGTAGGATATCATGAAATATTTGACGCCCTTCTCCTTGGCGAAGGCGGCGAGATCGTTCCCCATTATAGTTCCTCGCTTACTGGCATTTGGTTTGTTTTAGAAGCCGTTCTTGCCCGGTATCCAGTTGGTGCCGGCCAGCGGCACGCCGGCCATGGCGGCGGCTTCGATCGTCAAGGCGACAAGATCCTCGGGCTCGAGATTGTGCAGGCTGTTCTTGCCGCAGGCGCGTGCGATTGTCTGAGCCTCAAGTGTCATCACCTTAAGATAATTCGCCAGCCGCCGTCCGGCCGCAATCGGATCGACCCGTTTCATTAGCTCGGGATCCTGCGTGGTGATGCCGGCCGGGTCGCGACCCTCGTGCCAGTCGTCATAGGCGCCGGCGGTGGTGCCGAGCTCGTTGTATTCCGCCTCCCAGCGCGGGTCGTTGTCGCCGAGCGCGACAAGCGCTGCCGTGCCGATCGACACCGCGTCGACGCCCAGCGCCAGCGCCTTGGCGACGTCGGCCCCGTTGCGTATGCCGCCTGAGACGATCAGCTGCACCTTGCGGTGCATGCCGAGATCCTGCAGCGCCTGCACCGCCGGCCTGATACAGGCAAGCGTCGGCTGGCCGACATTTTCAATGAACACTTCCTGGGTCGCCGCAGTGCCGCCCTGCATGCCGTCGACGACGACGACATCGGCGCCCGATTTCACCGCAAGCGCGGTATCGTAATAGGGCCGCGCGCCGCCGACCTTGACGTAGATCGGCTTTTCCCAGTCGGTGATTTCGCGCAGTTCGAGGATCTTGATCTCGAGGTCGTCCGGCCCGGTCCAGTCGGGGTGGCGCGAGGCCGAGCGCTGGTCGATGCCTTTCGGCAGCGTGCGCATTTCGGCGACGCGGTCGGAGATCTTCTGGCCGAGCAGCATGCCGCCGCCGCCTGGCTTGGCGCCCTGGCCGACGACAACCTCGATCGCGTCGGCACGGCGCAGATCGCGCGGGTTCATGCCGTAGCGCGACGGCAGATACTGGTAGACCAGCGTCTTCGAATGGCCGCGCTCTTCCTCGGTCATGCCGCCGTCGCCGGTGGTCGTCGAGGTGCCCGACAGCGTCGCGCCACGGCCGAGCGCTTCCTTCGCCGGGCCGGACAGCGAGCCGAAGCTCATGCCGGCAATGGTGATCGGGATTTTCAATTCGATCGGTTTTTTCGCATAGCGCGAGCCGAGCACGACGCTGGTGTCGCAGCGCTCGCGATAGCCTTCGAGCGGATAGCGCGAGATCGAAGCACCGAGGAACAGAAGGTCGTCGAAATGCGGCAGCTTGCGCTTGGCGCCGGCGCCGCGGATGTCATAGATGCCGGTCGCCGCGGCGCGGCGGATCTCGGAAAGCGTGTAGTCGTCGAAGGTCGCGGATTTGCGCGGCGTCGTCGGCGGGTTGCGATAGGTCATTGAGCCTCAATACGCGTCGGCGTTGTCGATATTGAAATTGTAGAGGGTACGAGCCGAGCCGTAGCGCTTGAACTCCGCCGCCTTGACGCCGGTCACGCCGGCGCGGTCGAGCAAGCCTTGCAGCAATTCGAGATGCTCGGGCCGCATCTCCTTGGCGATGCAGTCGGCGCCGAGGCTTTCGACCTTGCCGCGCACGAAAAGCCGCGCCTCGTAAATGGAATCGCCGAGCGCATCGCCGGCGTCGCCTAGCACCACGAGGTTGCCGGACTGCGCCATGAAGGCCGACATGTGGCCGATATTGCCATGGACGACGATGTCGATGCCTTTCATCGAGATGCCGCAGCGCGACGACGCGTTGCCTTCGATGACGAGCAACCCGCCCCGGCCGGTGGCGCCGGCGTACTGGCTGGCATCGCCTTTGACGACGATCTGGCCGGACATCATGTTCTCGCCGACGCCGGGCCCGGCCGAGCCATGCACGGTGATGGTGCCGCCGTCGTTCATGCCGCCGCAATAATAGCCGACGCTGCCGCGCACATCGATGGCGACCGGCTGGTCGACGCCGACAGCGACCGAATGGCTGCCTCGCGGGTGGAGCACCTCCCAGGCGGTCTCGTTCGAACCGGGCGCCAGATCGTGCAGCGCCTGGTTGAACTCGCGCAGCGACATTTCGGCCAGGTCGAAGACCCGCGATGCCTGGCCCAGCTCGCGCGCGGCCTTGGAGAGGTTGCCCGTATTGAAGGCATTGCTTGCCGGCATTGGTTCAATGCTCCCAGAAATAGACGGTTGCGGGCTCGGGTTCCCAGACCTTCGCATTGTCTATGCCGGGCAGTTTGGTGAGCGCACGATATTCCGAGCCGAAGGCGACATACTGGTCGGTTTCGGCCATTACGGCGGGCTTGCAGGCGATCGGATCGCGCACCACGCCGAAGCCGTTCTTGGTGCCGACGACGAAGGTGAAAAAGCCGTCGAGATCGCTCAGCGTGCCTTCCAGCGCCTCGCCCAGATTCTTGCCATGCGCCATCTGCGAGGAGAGATAGGCGGCAGCGACCTCGGTGTCGTTCTCGGTCTCGAATGTCATGCCTTCGCGGATCAGCTCGCGGCGGACATTGTTGTGGTTGGATAGCGAGCCATTATGCACCAGGCACTGGTCGGCGCCGGTCGAGAACGGATGCGCGCCCATCGTCGTCACCGCCGATTCGGTCGCCATGCGGGTATGGCCGATGCCGTGCGTGCCGGTCATCTCGCGGACGCCGAAACGGTCGACGACCGCTTCCGGCAGCCCGACTTCCTTGTAGATTTCGACGACGTCGCCGGCGCCCATGATGCGGATGTCGGGGCGCAGCGTCTGGATCGCCTCGCGCGCTTCGTCGATCTTGGCAGGCATCGCCCGGACCACGGCATGCGTCGACTTCGCAGCAATGCTGACCGGCGCGCCGATCGCCTTGGCGAGTTCGGCGTCGAGGCCGCGGAAATCGCGCTCCGGCTTGGCCGACTGGATGGTGATCTTGGCTTCACTGGAGGGCGCGCCATAGATGGCGATGCCGGCGCTGTCGGGACCGCGATCGCTGAGCGAGATCAGCATCTCCGACAGCATCGCGCCAAGCTGGGGCTCGAGCGACTTGTCCTTCAAAAACAGTCCGACGATTCCGCACATGTCAGCCTCTGCGAGTTTGTTCCCTCCGAGATGTATCGAATGAGTCCCGGGAATTCAATTGGTATGAAAAAAATTTTCCTGTCGTTATATATCGGCTGAGGCGCTGCCGGCCGCACTATCGCTGCGCTGGCCGCGATTGTGAACCCATTTGGCATAGCGGATGCGGGCGATCTTGTAGGCATCCAGGATCGACAGGGCATAGATCAGGAAGCCGCCGGCATGGCGTCCGACGAAGCCGGCGTCGGGCGGCGCGATCTTGGCGGTGACCCAGGCGAGGATCACAATGAAGAACAGGAATTGCAGGCCGCGCACCGGCACCCCGAGCACGACATGCCCGCTCGCCGGCAAGACGATCGCAGCGCCCAGAACCAGATAGGGGCTCGGTGGTGCGGGGGAGGTGGTGATCTGGCTGGTCATGCCGCTTGCCGTTCGCTTTGATTGATGGCATCGCGCAGCGCCGAAGCCGACGACAGCAGCCTCTCGATCAGCACCGGATCGAGCCTGACCGTGCCGAATTCGGCTTGCCGGAATACGCCGTAGCGCGCCCGCTCGGCCTCGGCCAGAAGCCAGACGATGCGCACGCCGTTCGGCGTGATCAGCAATTCCTTGGCGCGCTCCTCGGCAAAGATATCGAGGTGGCCGGCGATGACGGCTTCGGGGAAGCGCACGCCCTTGCGGTCGCTCCGCAGCACCGCCTCGGCCGGAAACCCCGCCGCCTTCGGCAGCGTATGGACGAGATGATCGAAATTGGAAAAAGTCGTCGGCGATCCCGGCCGCATCATCATATCGAAAGTGCCTGGTATCGCGACCTTTTCGGTGATCGAAACGCTCAGCCAGCGCGCCGGCAGCTTCCTGATCGCCAGCGTGTCGACGATGGTCCGCACCTGCACCCGCCGGCCGTTCCACGAGCCGGCGAAGGTAACGACGCCGGCAGTGCCGTCCGAGACGTTGGCCGCGTCGGGGATGACGGCGCGGACGCCGGCTTCGTCGGCGGCAAGCCCGGTCGAAGCCTTGGCGCGGCTGGCCCGCGCAAGCCAGGCTACGTGGAGGACGAGAGCCAGGGCAACCGCCCCGGCGAGCGACGCTGAGATCATTTCAGACATCTCGTCATGCACAGGCGCGCCCCATTCTGGGGCAGGGCTCTTGTATAGGAAGTCCCCCTCATCCGGCCGCGGAGCCTGTCCTCGGGCTTGCCGGAGGCAAGACCCGTGGGCGGCCACCTTCTCCCCGCTGGGGAGAAGAGCCTGGCATCAACGCCGGCGATCTCCTCTCCCCTCGGGGAGAGGTCGGATTGCCCCGAATTGCCCTTCGCAATTCGGTTGGCAATCCGGGTGAGGGGGCATTTTCCCATATGCGATTGCGCTGCGTTTTGGGGTGAGCCTCCTTTACTCCTGTCAGTAGCCCTGCGGCTTCGGCCACGGCATGGTGAACTGGGCACCACGGCGCACGAATTTGTAGCGGTAGAAGTGGAACCACAGCGAGATCAGGAAGTAGAAAGCGACCATGGCGATCAGCTGCGAGCCGAAGCCGAGGAAGATCGCAAAGAAGGTGACCACGCAAAGGCAGAACAAGACGATAGCCGGCAGCGGATGGAACGGATGGGTGTAGCCGCGGCGGATCGAGCCGAGCGGCCACTTTTTCCTGAACATGATGATGTTGATGCTCATGAAGGTGTATTGCAGCACGCCCGACAGGATCGAGAAGGTGATCGCCTGGTTGAGGTCGGCGATGAAGGCGAAGGCGAGCGCGATCGGCAGCAGGAACAGGATCGAGCGATAGGGCGTGCGGTATTTCGGATGCACCGCCGAGAACCAGGTCGGCAGATAGCGGTCGCGGCCGAGCGAAAACCAGGCGCGCGCGGCGTCGTTGATGCAGCCATTGGCGGAGGCGAGCGCGGCAAGCAGCGTCGCGATGAACAACAGGTTTTCCAGCAGCGCACTGCCGGTCAGCTTTCCCGCGTCCCAGAGCGGGTACGGGGTGACGCCGAGATATTCCCAGGGCATCAGCGAGGCGCAGACATACCAGGTCATGGCGGCGGCGATCAAAAGCGTGATCATGCCGGCCATCGTGCCATAGGGCAGCGAGCGCGCCGGCGAGCGCACTTCCTCGGCGGCCTGCGTGGTGCCCTCGATGCCGAGATAATACCAGATGCCGAACTGGAAGGCGGCGATGACGCCGATCCAGCCATAGGGCAGCGCATTGCCGGGGGTGACTAGGTCGTTGAGCTTCAGCACGGCGCCTTGCGTCCACGGGCTGACCGAAAAGAACAGGATGACGATGGAGACGTAGGCAATGGCGGTGATGACGAAATTGACGTTGAGCGTCATCAGAACGCCGCGATAGTTGAGCCATGCCAGCACGACGATAGTGGCGGCGATGAAGGAGTTGTAGCTCATCCCTTCGACGCCGGCCTTGGCGACGATTGTTTGGCCGAGCAGTATCGCGTCGGAGACTTCGAGCATGGTATAGGCAAAGACCAGGAACAGCGCGACGTTGAAGGCCATCAGCGGCCCGACGATGTGCTTGGCCTGGGCATATTGGCCGCCGGCGGCGGCGACCGTTGAGGTGACCTCGGAATCGATCATGGCGACGGAGGTGTAGAGCAGGCCGACGATCCAGCAGACCACCAGTGCGGCGAGCCCGCCGCCCTTGTCGGCGGAGAAGTTCCAGCCGGTGAATTCGCCGACCAGAACGATGCCGACACCGAGCGCCCAGACATGGGCGGGGCCGAGCACCCTGAGCAGTGAAACCCTGTCGCCTTGCACTTGCACCGCTGGTTCAGCCGTGATCGTCATCGTTCAATCCCCCACTCATATCCGGTGTTTTTCGGACACGGCTTCAAGTTCGCCTTCCCTGGACGAGGTCAGCATCTCTTCGGAATAGGTCGTGTCGATCTTGAACCAGTCGTAGAGCATCCACAGCGCGAGCACGATCGAGATGCCCCAGCATGCGTAAGAGAGTGCCACCCACATGACGATGCTTCCCTATCTATTTGTCGCCGAACTTTTCGTCGATGACGTCACGGTATTCGCGGTCCGATGCGCGGAACAGAAAGATGAAATAGCCGCTCAGCACCGCCGCCATGATGATCAGCGTCGGCCAGTCGATGATGTAGTGGAACCGGTTCTGGATGATGTCGTGCGCGGTTTCCGGCGTGTAGCCGAGCTTTTCCCAGATCGAGGCCATGGTCGGGTTTTGTCCGAGCGCTTCCCACGTCTTGGCGTCGAGCGCGTCGATGGATTTTGCCGCCCCTGCCAGCCCTAGTTTCAGCGGCAGCCACAGCGCGACGAAAATCGCGACCACGACGACGGCGATATCGAAAACCTGTCCGGCCTTGCTCTGTTCGGGCGGTGTATAGCGGGCCATGCGTCTCCCCCTCAGGACTTGCGGTTGCGGTAGGCGTCGGCATTCTTGATGTCGAGGCCGTAGATGAAGTCCTTGTCTTCCTTGTAGTGGTTGACCATCGCCAGGATCGCGGCCGTGTTGAAGATCAGCACGGCGGCGGCGGCGACCGCGACGACGAGCTTGATGCCGGCGTCGGGGACGTATGGCCATGTCATGAACAGGACAAAGAGGATCGTCGCCCACAGGCAGACGATCAGGAGCATGGATCCACGCACGTCGGAACGGTACAACGCTTCCACGCGCTGTTGCAGGTCGGACATCGGCTTTCCCCTTTTTCAACGCCGGTCCGGATTGGCCGGTCATTGCCCTCTTTCAAGAGAGTGAAATTTTTTTCATAAAATCCGGCCGAATTCTGGAATTGTCAAGACGATTTTACGCGACGTTAACCGTTTGTTTGGGCTCGCCGGATTTGCCTGACAATGAAATTATTTGCTTACGGGTATTGCAGGCTCCCGGCGTTTGCGATCAATATTCAAGGCAACGCTCCCGCCTGTGTGCAGGGAGCAGGGGAAAGCAAAAAAGTTTCTTTCGAACGGAGGACCAGCGGATGACGGCATCCTGGAGATTTTCGACGCTTGCGGATCGCCATCGCGCGCTCGGCTCGAAGCTCGAGGACTGGAGCGGCATGGGCACCGCCTGGACCTACGACAAGGACGCCGACGAAGAGTATATCGCCATCCGCACCAAGGCCGGCCTGATGGACGTGTCCGGCTTGAAGAAGGTCCACATCACCGGGCCGCACGCCTCGCACCTGATCGATCTGGCGACGACGCGCGACGTCGAAAAGATCTATCCCGGCAAGTCGGCCTATGCCTGCATGCTCAACGAGGCCGGCAAGTTCACCGACGACTGCATCCTCTACCGCACCGGCCCGAATTCCTGGATGGTCGTGCATGGCTCGGGCACCGGCCATGAAGAGCTGCAGCGCGCTTCCGTCGGTCGCGACGTGTCTCTGCGCTTCGACGACAATCTGCACGACCTTTCGCTGCAGGGGCCGCTAGCCGTGGATTATCTGGCAAAGCATGTGCCCGGCATTCGCGACCTCAACTATTTCCACCACATGCAGACGCAATTGTTCGGCTTCCCGGTGATGATCTCGCGCACCGGCTACACCGGCGAGCGCGGCTACGAGATCTTCTGCCGTGGCCAGGACGCCGGAACGATCTGGGACAGGATCCTCGACGAGGGCAAGAGCGCCGGCATCATCCCGTGCCGCTTCACCACGCTCGACATGCTGCGCGTCGAGAGCTATCTGCTGTTTTACCCCTACGACAATTCGCAGAAATACCCGTTTGAGAACGAAGGCCCGGGCGACACACTGTGGGAGCTTGGTCTCGACTTCACCGTCAGCCCCGGCAAGACGGGCTTTCGCGGCGCCGAGGAACACTACCGCCTCAAGGGCAAGGAGCGCTTCAAGATCTTCGGCGTGCTGCTCGAAGGCAGAGAGCCGGCCGACGAGGGCGCACCGGTCTATCGCGACGGCAAAAAGGTCGGCGTGGTGACCTGCGCAATGTATTCGCCGCTGGTCAAAAAATCGATGGGCATCGCCCGGCTCGAGGTCGACTGCGCGGTGCAGGGCACCAGGCTCGAGATCCGCAACAAGAGCGGCGCCATCAGCGCAATCGCCGAGCCGCTTCCTTTCGATGATCCGAAGAAGACCAAGCGCACGGCGAAAGGCTGAGGCATACTGCGGGTATGGCAGCGAAAAGCATCATCAGCCGCCCGGTCTATGGGACCCTGTCTCCGCAGCCTGGCAAGCATCATCTTTTCATAGCGGATGCAGAAGGAGCGCTGGCGATTGCCGATCTGGCCGCCAAGGCACCGGCGGATTTCTTCGGCGGCGCCCACATCATCTTCATTCCCGGCCGCGACGGCAAATACGCCGATGCGCTCGAAGCCCTGAAGCCGGCGCAGTTCTACCTCGGCCATTCCTTCGCCAGCGCCCTGCCGCGGCTGAAGCAGACGCTGGCCAACGCGCATATGGGCCTCAGGCTCTACCTTGCCGGCACCGAAGGGCTGATCGGACAGGCCATGCAGGCGGCGCTCGAAGCCGGCATCGACCACACCTCGATCCAGACCGAGCATCGCGGCTCGCTGGCGCGCCGCATGCAATGCGTCCACTGCAAGGGCATCACCGAGAACGTGACGACGCAGCCGGCGACCTGTTCGCATTGCGGCCTGCTGCTTCTGGTGCGCGATCATTATTCGCGGCGGCTCGCCGCCTTCCAGGGCGTCTGCATCAATGCCGAGGACCGCAGCGAAATTCCTCCGATCGAGGAGGTCTTTCGATGAGCACCGGCACCACCAAGCTCGATGTCCTCGTCAGCGATGTCGTCCCGGTCAACGAGCTGGTGACGCGCTTTCATTTCCGCCGGCGCGACGGCGAGCTTTTGCCGACCTTCTCCGGCGGCGCCCATGTCGTCGTCGAGATGCGCGATGGCGAACGCACCAGGCTCAATCCCTATTCGCTGATGGGCTCGCCGCTCGACACCCGCGAATACACCATCTCGGTGCGCCGCGACGACGCCGGCCGCGGCGGCTCGCTGTTCATGCACAGGCAGGTCAGGCCGGGCACGGAGATGGTGGTCAGCTATCCCGTCAACCTGTTCTCGCTCGATCTGCGCGCCAGGAAGCATCTGATGCTGGCCGGCGGCATCGGCATCACCCCGTTCATGGCGCAGACCGCGCAACTGGCGGCGGAAGGCGGCAATTTCGAATTGCATTACACCTGCCGCACCGCCTCGCTCGGCACCTATGCCGACCTGCTGAGAGAGCGCTACGATCGCCGGGTCAGGCTCTATCACGACGACCGCGACGAGCGCGTCGATCTCGACCGGCTGCTGTCGTCGCAGCCGCTCGGCACGCATCTCTATGTCTGCGGTCCGTCCGGCATGATCGGCTGGGTGCGCGAGCGTGCCGCCGCCCTCGGCTGGCCTCGCGAGACCGTGCATTTCGAGCATTTCGCGGCCCCGCAGCCCGGCGCGCCCTTCGACGTGACGCTGGCGCTCAGCGGCAAGACCATCCGTGTCGACGAGCAGCAGAGCCTGCTCGAGGCGATCGAGGCGGCCGGCGTCGATCCGCCCTATCTCTGCCGCGGCGGCGTCTGCGGCCAGTGCGAGACCAACGTCATTTCGCATGACGGCAAATTCATCCACAACGACCACTGGCTGAGCGAGGAAGACCACCGTTCGGGCTGCAAGATCATGCCCTGCGTCTCGCGCTTCGAGGGCCGGTCGCTGGTGCTGGAAAGATAGGAGGCGAGCTTGGGCATCACCTTTCGCAAGGAAACGTTCCGCGACGACTTCACCTTCAGGAACAGCCCCGAGCACATCAGGCGGTTCCCGTTCCCGTTCCATGAAGACAGCTACATGTATGCCGTCAACATCGAGCCGCATGTCGTCGGGCCGAAGGGCAGCGTGCTGGAGAATTTGATCGACGTCGACGAGCACTATGTCGCCGAGATGCAGGACCGCGCTTTGGTGCTGGCCGAGGATCCGCTGCGCTGCCAGTCGCTGCCGCACATGACGCTGGCCGGCTGGGATCTGCTCGAGCTTTTGATGGAGCAGCAGGCGCTGGGCTATCCCGAGCATTTCACGCTGACGCGCGATGGCGACCGCTGGCGCTGGATCAACCGGCCGCTCGGCATCGACGACAGCTTCACCTTCGGCGACGTCTCGACGCTGCCCTATGGGCCGATGGAATACATTACCCGCCAGAGCCAGGGCGATTTCTGCATCCTCGACCAGCGCGACGGCAATCTGTGGATGGATGCCGGCATGGTCACCACCCAGGCCGACTGGTCGCTCGATTTCGACATCGGCATGAACTTCTTCGAATGGCACGCGCCGGTGCCGCTGGCGCATGAGAAGGGCATCTTCGTCCGGGCACTGAAGTTCCTCACCAACATCCAGCAGGGCAAGCCGGCGCGCCGGCTGAACTGGACGATGACCATCAATCCGCGCCTCGATACCAGCCCGGAAAATTACCACAAATGGGGTCCGGACCGCGCCACGGTGACGCCGGAAAATGTCGGCGACAAGGTTCATCTGCGCGTCGAGCTGCAGAGCTTCTGGCGGCTGCCGCGCTCGAATGCGATCGTCTTCCCGATCCGCTGCTACCTGATCAAGATGGACGAGCTGGTGACGCAGCCGAAATGGGCACGGCGCCTGCACCGCGTCATCCGCGACCTTCCCGACGAACTCGCCGCCTACAAGGGCCTGACGCGTTACCGTGCGACATTGGTCGAGTGGCTGTCGAAGTTGGATGACGGCAGTGCGACGTCGGTGGGTTTTGGGCCTGATTGAGTTTTTCCTGCTGATATTTGCGCTGCCCTCTCAAGCTGCCAATCTTCCCCCCAAGAGGGGGAGATGCCCGGCAGGGCAGAGGGGGGCGCCGTAGAGCGCCGGCCTTCCCACAATGCCCACTCCACCGCTTCGGCGAAGATCACGACGCGCCAGCCAGCCCAGCCACAATCACGATATGCTGGCAGACATTGTTGATATCGCGGATAACGTCATCATTCCAGAAGCGAAGGCTGGTCCAGCCCAGCGCTTCGAGCTTTGCGGTTCTTGCAGCGTCTATCCGACGCTTCGGCCTCAGCGTGCTGGGAACCGTCGAGCTCCACGATCAGCTTTTTGTCCGGGCATGCAAAGTCGACGATATAGCCGGCGATAGGCATCTGGCGCCGAAACCCCAGTCCCATCAGCCTGTGCGCCCTGATCTCGTTCCAGAGCTTCAGTTCGGCATCGGTCATCACCTTGCGCATCCTGCGCGCATTGCGGCGATTGTTGGCGGGTACTGGATTATGCGTCATCGCGGTTCGCCCCCCTCTGTCCTGCCGGACATCTCCCCCTCAAGGGGGGAGATTGGATGTCACCTCAGCTTTCGCCAATCGCCAACGCTGCAAAAGAGGCGTCGTCGGCGAAGCTGCCGATCTCCCCCCACGAGGTCCCACGAGGGGGAGATCGAACTCTCACCCCGCGCTTTGCGGGTAGCAGATGATCGACAGATAGCGCATCGGCAGAACGCTCAGCACTTCCGGTCCGTGCGGCGCATCGGCGTCGAAGAACAGGCTGTCGCCGGGCTTCATCGGGTAGAGATTGCTGCCGTGCCGGTAAACCACCTCGCCCTCGAGCATATAGAGGAATTCCATGCCCTCGTGCTGGAAGGTCGGAAACACGTCGGAATCCTCGGTCAGCGTGATCAGATAGGGTTCCACGACGACGCCGCTGGTGTTGGAGCCGATATGGCCGAGCAGATTGTACTGGTGGCCGGCGCGCGTGCCGCGGCGTTCGACGTCGAGGCCTTCGCCGGCCTTGACGAAGACGGCACTGCGCTCTTCCTCGAAGCGGCGGAAGAATGCGGTGACGGGAACGCCGAGTGCCCGCGACAGCGCCTGCAACGTGGTCAGCGACGGCGAGGTGATGCCGTTCTCGATCTTCGACAGCATGCCAAGCGAAATGTCGGTGGCGGCAGCCAGATCGGCGACGGTGATGCCGAGCTTCTTGCGGAATGCCCGCACCTCGCGGCCGATCGCGACCTCCAGCACTTTTTCGCGGGTGTCGCGAATGGCGTGCGGGTTCTGGGTGAGCGGCGCGCGTATCTTGCGCGGATCGATTGCAGCGACCGACGGCTTGGCTTTGGCGGCGACGACGGCCGCAGCGGGCTTTAGACTGGATGCTTTTTTCGCCATGTTGCCACCCCGGACCTTGCCGATTCATTTCACTCACGGTGAACATATTCGGTGCCGATACAGAAGCGCAACTGCCACGGCAAGCCACCCGTGTCGAATTGCGCAATGTCCGGATTTCGCCCGAGCTACTGCGTCGCTTGGAAATCCAGCTGGGCGAAGCGCGGTTTCGCGACAAGCCCTGTTGACAGCATCGAAGGGGCAATTACTGTCCTGTCAGTGAAATTTGTTTCGTTAGGGAAATGAGATCGGGAGGCCCGCAATGAAAGATCGTGTTGCCGTCATCGGAGCCGGGCCGTCCGGCATGGCCCAACTCAGGGCCTTCAAGTCGGCCGCTGACAAGGGCGCCGATATTCCCGAGATCGTCTGCTTCGAAAAGCAGTCCGACTGGGGCGGCCTGTGGAACTACACCTGGCGCACCGGCCTCGACGAGCACGGCGATCCGGTGCACGGCTCGATGTACCGCTATCTCTGGTCGAACGGGCCGAAGGAATGCCTCGAATTCGCCGACTATACCTTCGAGGAGCATTTCGGCCGGCCGATCGGCTCCTATCCGCCGCGCGCCGTGCTGTGGGACTACATCAAGGGCCGCGTCGAAAAATCCGGCGTGCGCCAATGGGTGCGCTTCAACAGCCCGGTGCGCATGGTCACCTTTTCCGAAACGACAAAAAAATTCACGGTCACCGCGCATGACCGCACCAGCGACGTCACCTACTCGGAAGAGTTCGACAATGTCGTCGTCGCCTCGGGCCATTTCTCCGTGCCCAACGTTCCCTATTTCGAAGGCTTTTCGACCTTCAACGGCCGTATCCTGCACAGCCACGATTTCCGCGACGCGATGGAATTCAAGGGCAAGGACATTTTGATCATCGGCCGTTCCTATTCGGCCGAGGACATCGGCTCGCAATGCTACAAATACGGCGCCAGATCGATCACCTCCAGCTACCGCTCGAAGCCGATGGGCTTCAAATGGCCGGACAATTGGAAGGAAGTGCCGCTGCTGCAGAAGGTCGTCGGCAAGACCGCGCATTTCAAGGACGGCAGCACCAAAGACGTCGACGCCATCATCCTGTGCACCGGCTATCTCCACTCCTTCCCGTTCCTCACCGAGGATTTGAAGCTGAAGACCGCCAACCGTATGTGGCCGGACGGGCTCTACGAGGGCGTCGTCTGGGAGAAAAACCCGAAGCTGTCCTATATCGGCATGCAGGACCAGTTCTACACCTTCAACATGTTCGACGCGCAGGCCTGGTTCGCCCGCGACGTCATCATGGGCCGCATCAAGCTGCCCTCGGCCGAAGCGATGGCCGAGCACGGCCGGAAATGGCGGGCACGTGAAGAAACACTTGAAGACGCCGAGCAGATGATCTGGTTCCAGGGCGACTACACCAGGGAGCTGATGGAGCAGACCGACTATCCCGGCTTCGATGTCGAGGCTGTCAATCAGACCTTCATGGAGTGGGAGCACCACAAGGCGGAAGACATTATGGGCTTCCGCGACCACGCCTACCGCTCGCTGATGACCGGCACGATGGCGCCGCTGCACCATACGCCCTGGCTGCAGGCGATGGACGATTCAATGGAAAGCTATCTCGAGGTGAAGGGCGTGGCGGCGGAGTAAGCAGTCCGAACGGCGATTGACTTGCCTCAGTTAACTTCCCGCGCCGGGTCGGCTGCCAGCGCCACGGAATTTGCGACGTGCTCGAGGTGCTCCTCGCTCAGGATGCTGGTCGCGACGCGCACGGCGCTGGTCTTTCCGGTCGAAAACTTCGCCCCGGCATGGACCGCGATGCCGTGTGCGGCCAGCTGGACGTCGACCGAAAACATTATCCCGACAAGTGTTGTCGACGGGGGGCCGATCGGCACTCCCGCCGCAACAAGCCTCATGTGGTTTTCTCGCGGCCGGGCCGATTTAGGGTGCTCGCGTATATGTGAATCTTCGCGATATGGGCGAGCACCTCGGCCTTGCTTGGCCCGCGAGCTATGACAGCCCAGTCGGTTGAGGACGGGCGGGTATCCTTTCCAAATGAACGAGACATGGTCTGATCTCCTGTGGTTTCGGTTGCGAAGCGTTCTCGGCGCTTACGGGAGATCGCACCGCGCGAGGAAGCAAAGCGTTTGAAGGCCCGCCGTTTCGCTGATTGCGGATCTGGCGCTGTTCACGACTGGTTGACGCAAAAAAACCTCTCGTTTTCCCACTGTTGTTCCCACTGCACGTCAAACGCTGCCGGCCGAGGTTTAGCCGTCCGGGGCGATCCCGGTCGCGCAACATCCGAACCCAGGAGTGAATGACATGCAGGACGATACAATGGTCATGGAAAAGGCTTCCGTTAAGAAGGCGTCGCGGGAGCCGAGGAACGGCGTCAATACGCCCACCCTTCTGGCCACCATCAATGCCGTCGCGGGCCAGCCGGAGCTTGCCAAGTTCCAGTTCCGGGCCAAGAGCCGCTGGATCACCGGCACGCACAGCCGCAGCACGATGGCCAACTTCTTCGGCGCTGGCGCCGAGCAGCCGCATGTGACGGCATACCAGGCCGACAGCGATCATCCGGCGGTCCTGTGCGGCGAAGACAACGGCCCGACGCCGGTCGAATACCTACTCCACGCGCTTGCTTCCTGCCTCACCGCCGGCATCGCGAACATCGCGGCCGCGCGCGGCGTGACGCTGCATGAGGTGGAATCGACCGTCGAAGGCGACATCGACCTTCGCGGCATCCTCGGCATCTCCAACGAAGTCCGCAACGGCTACCAGGGCATCCGTATCTCCTTCAAGATCAAGGGCGATGCTTCGGCTGAGAAGCTCGAGGAAATCGTAATGCAGTCGCGCGCCCGTTCCGCGGTGTTCGACGTGCTGACCAACGGCGTGCCGGTCTCGGTTGCCGTGAAGGGCTGATCTCCAGTTCGGAAGAGCAATATCGCCGGCCTCGTCCCGTAAAAGGATGGCGCCGGCGATCTCGTACCCCTGCTTACAAGGCGCGAATTCCATGCGACGCACAGACGTGGCCGTTATCGGCGCCGGACAGGCGGGTTTAGCCATGAGCCGGTGCCTGTCCGAGCGCGGGGTCTACCACGTCGTGCTGGAGCGCGGCCGCATCGCGGAGCGCTGGCGCAGCGAACGGTGGGATTCGCTGCGCCTGCTGACGCCCAACTGGATGACACGCCTGCCCGGCGGCGGTTATCGCGGAGCCAATCCCGACGGCTTCATGACAATGGCCGAGACGGTGGGGTTCCTAGAGGATTACGCGTGCTCGATCACCGCACCGGTGGAGGACGGTGTGGAGGTGCTTTCGACCGAAAGGGTCGACGGAGGCTTCCGGCTGCTGACCGATCGCGGCCAATGGAGCGTGCGTGCGGTCGTGGTCGCGACCGGATACAGCGACCGGCCACGCATTCCGCCACTAGCAAAGCAGATCTCCTCCCGGATCAGGCAGGTCGTGCCGCGGGACTATCGCAATCCTCAGCACCTGCCCCAGGGTGGCGTTCTCGTGGCCGGGGCCTCGGCGACCGGCATACAACTTGCGGAGGAGATCAATCGCTCCGGACGCCCGGTGACCCTGTCGGTCGGCAGTCATACACGCCTACCGAGGCTTTACCGCGGGCACGACATCCTGTGGTGGCTCGACCGGCTGGGAATGCTTGCCAAGCCTGTCGCTGAAGTTCCGGATCTCACCGCGGCACGGCGGCAGCCCTCCCTGCAGCTGATAGGCACACCCGAGCGCAGGACGCTCGACCTTGCCGGTCTTCGGGAGCAAGGCATTCGTCTTGTCGGTCGAGCGGCTGCCGCCTGCGATACACGCATTCGGTTCAACGGCGATCTCGCCGAAACGACCATGGCGGCGGAACGCAGGCTGAGGCGCGTGCTGGCCAATATAGACCGCGCGGCCGCCGGCGATGGCCTCTACTCGATCGATCCCGGTTCCATTCCGAGCCTGATCCTGAGCGCCGAGGCGACCGAAATCGACCTCATCGACCAGGGTATCCAGACGATCATATGGGCTACCGGCTATCGCCGGGAATACCCATGGCTGAAGCTGGATGTGTTCGACGCCCGGGGCGAAATCCTGAACGATGGCGGCGTCTGCGCGTATCCGGGACTCTACGTGCTCGGCCTCAATTTCATGCGCCATCGAAGCTCCAGCTTCCTCGACGGCGTCGGCCGCGATGCGGAGGCGCTGGCGGCTCACCTGGCAATGTTTCTCGACGTCTCCCGCCGAGCAGCGGCCTGACCGCCGAATACAACGCTAGCGCGGCAAAAATCGACGTTGCCTTCAACGATGAAGCTCACGGCGGACAACGACAAGGGCTCACTGGCGCCGCAGTCAGCGCCCGCAACCATGGAGAAAATCAAAATGAGTGAAATGGTGAACCCATCCCTGTGCCTCACCAGAACGCGAGGTTTGCGCTGGGCTGGCGGAACAATGTTGGCCGCAGTCTGGCGTTTCATTCGTATCCAACGGGACCGTAGACAGCTTTATGAGTTGCCGGACTACATCTTGCGCGACATCGGCATCACCCGCTTCGAGATCAACTGGATCACTTCGTTTGCCGGGCGTGATCCCAGCCGCCGCACGCGTTTTTTGAGGGCGGAGGAGGGCGGGGCTCGATGATTGCCGCATCGACGTCCCACGTCTCGCATAGGGCGTGCCAGGCACCGCTTGTCATCGCCCTGCACTGCTCAGGCGGCAGCGGACGGCAATGGCGCAGCCTGGCGGAGCGGCTCGATGACAGCTACCGGCTCATCGCACCCGATCTGATCGGGGCGCCGGGCGGCGGCACCTGGACTGGTGCCGGCGCTTTCCATCTGACCGACGAAGCCGCCGGTATCCTGGAGATGATCGACCACCATGACGGGCCTGTGCATCTTGTTGGCCATTCCTATGGTGGTGGATTGGCCCTGCATATAGCAGCGGTGCGTCCAGACCGGCTGGCCAGCCTCTCCCTTTATGAGCCGTCTGCCTTTCACCTGCTGCGCGAGCTGGACTGTGAGGGCCACGAGGCGCTCGGCGAAGTCTTGGCGATCGCAGGCACCGTCCATGACGGCCTGATCAACGGCAGTTACCTGACCGCGACAGCTCATTTCATCGACTACTGGGGTGGGGCCGGCATCTTCGCCGCGATGAAGCCGGAACTTCAGGCTGCACTCGTGCGGTTTCTGCCGAAGGCCAGCCTGGACTTCCACGCATTGATCCATGAATCGACGCCAGCAAGCGAATATGCCCGATTTGGCTTTCCGGTCTTGGTATTGCGCGGCGAATTTGCACCAGTTCCGACGCGGCTCATCGCCCGCGAACTCGTTTCCCGCGTTCCGGCCGCAATCGGGGCGATTGTTCCTGGCGCCGGACATATGGGACCGCTGACCCACGCAGACGTGGTGGCGGATCGTTTGGTCCGGCAGATATCGTTCCATGACACCGCGGGGTCGCGAGCTGCGTGACCGCGGCTTGCTTGCCCTACAGGCAGCGCAAACCTTCGAAGCAGATCCCTGGATGCGGAGGGATCAAGCCGTAACCGCCATGGGAACGCGATCGGGCAGGACACTTCCGGTCGGCTCCTCCATGCCGGAGAAATCCTCCCGCATCTGCATTTCTGTGTAGAGCTTGGCCGCTTGCGCGAGAGTTGCATCCGCGCCAGCAATCTTGCCGCGCCGCTTCGCGAGCCCGAGAGCTAGCAAGGAGCGGGCAAGCTCCGGCCGCAATTCAACCCGCCTGGCAAGATTGCAGGCCTGTTCGAGCCAGCCAATGGCCGATCTGGAAGGCTTCAGCTCGGCAAGGCCGCGCAGTACGATGATCTCGCTCCACGGATCGCCGCGTCCCCGCGCAAGCTCGAGCGCATGGCCGAGATTGGCCGCAGCTTCCGGCTCATACAGGCGCGCACGCACGCATGCGAGCACCGCGCGCGCGTGACATTCGAACTGGGCAAGATCGAGCCGCTCAGCCTCGGTCACCGCCATTTCCAAGGTGGCGCCCGCGTCGTGGTTGCGGCCGAGCAGGAATTCCGCATGCCCGAGCACGGTCAACAGCCATGGCCGGAGTAGGATAGATGCGCTGGTAGCGGCTTCGGAGGACCACAATTGCAGCGCCTCGACAAGCGCCGGCTCGGGGCCGCGCAGGACGCCCACCACACCGGTGAAATAGGCGGCCGCGCAGCTATCGATCGGGCGCGCCACTTCGGCGGCGACCTTCTGCAGTTCGGCAAGCGAACGTTCCGCATCATCGAACCGGCCAAGGCGTGCTTCCGCCTGCGCGCGGTGCCCCAGGTACCAAACCGCACGCGCACCGAGCTGTCCGAAACGCTCCAGACGCCAAGCTTTGGTGAACCTCTCCTCATGCGGAACAAGCCGCTCCAGCACCTGCCGCGCCTCGCTGCGGATCAGAAGCGCCTGTGAGGCGGCCAGGTCCGACTCGCTTATGCAGCGCTGCACGCCATTTGCCGTCGCGCCGCGCTTGAGTGTGTCGGCCGGTTCCAGCGCCTCCTCGTAGCGGCCGTGGGAGCTGTTGAGATAGCTCAAGTGGAGCAACACGTCGGAGATGAGTTGCGGATCGCCCAGTTCCATGGCCAGTTCGCGCGCTTCCAATAGCTGCGGCAGCGCCTTCCGATAGGCACCCAGGGCGCCGTAGGCGGGCCGCATCCGCACCCGCAGGTTGATCGCCTGGGCGAGGGTTTTCGGATTTCGGGGCAGCGCGGCGACTGCTTTGCGGGCGTTTTCGAGGAACTGGACCGCGGCGGAATAGGCCGAGCGTTCCTCGGCCCGGCCCGCCGCTTGCAGCAGATAATCCGCGGCCGGTTCCCAAGCCTCGGCACGAAGCGCGTGTTCGGCCAGTTCCTCGATGTGGTGGTTCAGCGATCCGGCATAGAGTCTGTCCATCGCAACCAATGCAGCCCGATGCAGCCTTTTTCGGTCCTCCGCCAGGAGAGATTCGTAGGTCACCTTGAGCGTCAACGCGTGCTTGAACGTATACTCCACGTGAGGATAGCTCTGGACCTCGAACAGGAATTCCAAACTCTGCAGTTTGGCCAGGCATACCCCCAGCTCCGCCTCCGAGAGCGGCGAGAGCGCCCTCAGCAGGGGATACGGAACATTCTTGCCGATAACCGAAGCGAGTTGGAGTGCCTGCCTTTCCGAGTCACCCAGCTGCTGGATACGTGCGGCGATGAGCGATTGAACTGTCGACGGGATGGTGATGGAATCCACTGGCCTCTTGAGCTCGTAGCGGCCGGACTGGCCGGCAAGTGCACCGTCCGCAACCAATCCGCGCACCATTTCTTCCAGGAATAGCGGCGTGCCCTCGGCCCGCTCGGCAAGCGATTGCCGCAGTTCCCCCAAGCTGGGATCGGATCCTAGCAATTCGGTGAGGAACTGCTCCATTTCGTCCCGCGCGAACCGCTCCAACCTTATCTGCTGGAAATAGCCGCGGCGGTTCCATTCGTGTCGGTACTGCGGCCTGTAGGTGGCGAGCAGCATGATACGGTTGGCGCCCATGACCTCGACCAGCCTGTTCATTACGGCCTCGCTCTCGGCATCGATCCAGTGCAGATCCTCGATAAGCACGGCTACGGGCGAGGCCCGGCTCAAGGCAACGAGAAATGCGCTCATCGCCTCGGATACCCGTGAGGTCCGCTCCCGCGCATCGAGATGCCACCAGGAAGAATCGTCGACCGGCAGGTCCGCGAGGAAGGAAAGCGGCGCCGTATGACTTGGATCCAGGTCCAGTTCAGCCCGTTTGAATGCAAACAGGCGCTGGGCTTCCGCCAAGCCGTCTTCGCCACGAATGCCACAAGCCGAGAGCAGCAGCTTCTTTACAGCACCCAGAGTAACTGATGAATCAAACTCCAGACCGCCACATTCAAGCACAGTAAAACCGGCCACCTCGTCGAGGGAGAGAAATTCATGGGCAAGCCTCGACTTGCCCATGCCGGCGTCGGCGACGATCCCGGCGACCTGGCCGTGGCCCTCCCTGACCCGGCGCCAGATTGCAAGAAGGATTTTCAGCTCGAGCTCGCGCGCCACCAGTCCGGTGAGGCCGCGATTGGCCCTCAGGTGCCAGCGCGACAAAGCGTGATTTTCGCCCAACAGCTCGTAAATGCGTTCCTCGTGGCCAAGTTGCGGATGCTCCGAATGCGCTAAGCGGTGCATCTGCACATAGCCCCCGGCGGCTGCGCGCGCCCGGCCTGTCGCGGCGATCGTCGCACGGTGCAAGGCACGCATCAGCCGGTTGGCCGCACGCGGCGCGGCTCCGGCCAGTTCAACCTTGCTGGCTTTGGTCGTCCATTGCTGCCGCACGATCACCTCGCCGGTGTCTATTCCGGCCCTCAACTGGATCCCGCCCTGGGAAAGCTCCTCCACTGCCAGCTTGGCCGCAAGCGCGGCGCGGCATGCAAGATAAGCGTGATCCTCGGTGGCGCGAGCGAGGCCGAATGCTGCGGTGATTGTCCCGTCAGCAGCCGACGTGACGACGCCGCCATGGCTCTCCACGACGTCTATCACCCGATCCTCGACGGGCTGGAATTCGCGGATCGCCACTTCCGGATCCTCCGTTTCGAGGAGATGCATGGGACTGACCACTTCCGCGGCCAGCACTGTTATGTATTGCCGAGAGCGGTTGATTCCCAAGGACGCCGGAGGGCCTGCCAGTTGCTGCGTCTGTTCGGGGTCGGCAAGGAAACGACGCGTTTCGTCGACGAAGGTCGCGAATGCCGGTTCGTGGCCAAGCAGCACGTGGTTGACGCTGTCTAGCGCAACGAAACGCGCGCCGGGGATTTTCCCAGCCATCGCCTGGCCATGATCGAACGGAATGACCGCGTCTCCCGTAGCATGCATCACCAGGGTCGGGACGCGGACCCGCGGTAACAGCTCGTCAACGTCAATGACGGCGCCTTCCTCGAAGATGCGATGGGCAATCTCCGGCGAGACGGTATTGCGTTGCAACTCGTTATACCAATTCCTCTGTTCCGGCGTTGCTTCCGGAATGAAGAGGGAGGTGAACATTTGCCGGAACACCGGGTCGTCTTGGCCCCAGCCTTCCTGAATCAGCGCTCCCATCGCTTCGCGGCGCGCTATTTCGCGCTGATTGCCCCGTTTGCGCCAACCTTTGGTGAATCCGCCATACAGCACCATCCCCGCCACACGCTCTGGATGCCGGACGGCATAGGCTATCGAAACGGCGCACCCCTGGGAAATGCCAAGCAGGGAAACGCGGCGCAGACCAGCGGCATCGATGATGCTCTCCAGGTCGGCAACCATGGCCTCGAAGGACAGGTCGGCGGGATACCGGTCCGACAGGCCGTTGCCGCGCTGGTCGTAACGTATCAGCTGGTAGTGCGCGGAGAGGCCCTCGATCCAATGCTTCCACACCGGACTGTCCCATTCGAGCTCGAGATGGGACATCCAGTGGGCGGCCCTTACCAAAGGGGGGCCTTGACCACTCAAGGAATAGGCCAAGCGCGCGCCGTCGGGCGTCGTGCACCGGCGAATCTCCTGCGCAAGGATTCGCTCCGGCGGAGAGGCAAGCTGTATCTCCGACGCAGGCAAAACACGCGTCGGAGGGACGTTCTCATCGGCGGGAGCGACCCCGATGTCGCTACTCGAAGCGCGGCTCTGGACCATGGCGGATTGCCGTGCTGCCTCGCTCAGCCGGCGGATGTCCGCTCGAAGAGCCTCGTCCCCAGGCTCCAACCCGTCCAGGACATGCGCGTACGGAAGTGCCCGCGCCGGCTCAAGCCGGTCGACGAGCACCCGAAGGATGCGCAGATGCGTCACGTGCAGTTCGTCGGCGGTCGCAATGCGCCAGGCTTCGAATTCCGGACAGCGCGGCAGTGAAAGATCATCCAGGAAACGGCCGCGGAACGCTCCGGCGAGGGCCTCCAGTTTCTCCGGTCCGAGAGCCTCTATGTCACGACCGCCGAGGCCCCGGAGCGGCGCGATGTCCAGCACGACTTCGCTGGTGTTCAGGCGAACTGCGTTGCGGTCGGCTTGCAGGATCTCGCCGTTCCCGAGGTCGACGACCTGTCGGATCTTCGAGAGACTCCAGCGCAGGGCGCCGCGAGGATCGTCCGGTACCTCCCAGAACATCTCGCAAAGGCGCTCGCGCCGCTGCGGGCGCTCTACGAGCGCAAGATAGGCCAGTAGCGCCCGCGTCTTTTTCGAAGGCGGCAAGGAAACGACCTCGCCAAGGCGAAGGACGGTCAGACCTCCGAGAACGCGAATTTCGAGCGACACTTTGCCAATCCCAGTCGCTGCTAAATTAGCCATGGATTGTATCAAGTCCGTGCCGTTGCCGAAAGCGTTCGTTTCCGGAAGCGTGAGGTTTCCGCCTGCGCTCTGATTTGCCTTCCCTTCGTGGGAAGGCCGACACGGACAAGTCCACATGAATGCCGAGCCGGAACGGGATCACGCCCGTTCCGGCTCGCTTTGATGGTGGCGACCGCACTCTGAAAGGCCCGGAGGCGGGGTCTCACGCTGCCGCGCGCACCCATCGGGGCAGCAGGCTCTCGGGATTTGCGCATGCGCCGGGCGTGTAGTTTGCGCCAACGAACTCCAGCCGGGCGGCGAGCGTGCCGTCCCGCCAGGCCGCAAGCGTCTCCATGCAGCCACCGATATGCTTGCCGCCGACAAAGACCTGCGGAATTGTAGGCGAACCGATCCGGGCCCTGAGAGCCTTGCGGATTTCCCCGTCCCGGCCGTTCTTCTGGAATTCCGGAGCATCGATGTCGATGGACCTGTAGACGATTCCGGCACGGTCGAAGAGCTTTCTTACCGTCCAGCAGAATTCGCACCATGTCAGGGCGAATATGACCACCGGATGCTCCGCATCATAGATCGCCTCATCGACAAACGCATGCGCCGACTGATCGATTTGGATTTCGTTCACGGGCGCCGATGAAAGGGCGAAGGACGGCGGCCGGTCGAAGCGGTAGCCGGGTGTGGAGCGAGAGATCGCCTCTTCGGCCGGCGACATTTCCTCGCTGATGTGATCGAACAGGATCGTGCTGAGATACCGCTCGCCCGTGTCAGGCAACATACAGAGCACGTTGCGGTCCGGTCCGACGCGTCGAGCGATTTCCAGTGCGCCGCTCAAGGTAGCCCCGCCGGAGATCCCCGCCAGTATTCCTTCTTCCGTCGCAAGCCGGCGCGCAGCTTCCAAAGCGCTGGCGCCTGAAACCGGCAAGATTTCGTCCACAAGATCGTCAGCCATCGCGTTGCCGACGATCTGCGGAATGAAATCAGGGCTCCAGCCCTGCATCGGGTGTGGCCGGAAGCGAGTGTGCGCCCGAGTGGGCAGTCCGTGTTCGTCGAAAGTTTGGGGAATGCCACTCGACAGCAGCGCCGAATTGTCGGGCTCGCAGACGATGATCCGCGTTTGCGGGCGCTCGCGCTTGAGTACTCGCGCCACACCGGCCAGCGTTCCGCCGGTCCCGGTGCCGGTGACCCAGTAATCGAGTGGACGGTCCTGGAACGCCGCGAGGATTTCGAGCGCTGTCGTGCGGGCATGGACATCGGCGTTGACGGGCGTCTCGAATTGCCGGCAGAGGAACCAGCCGTGCGCTCCGGCCAGCTCGACCGCCTTGGCGAGCATGCCGCTGCCGCGCTCGACGGCAGGGGTCAACACGACCTTGGCACCGAAGAAACGCATCAGCTTGCGGCGTTCGAGGCTGGCGTTCTCCGGCATGACGATGACGAGAGGATAGCCTTTCCGCGCGCAAACCATGGCAAGTCCGATGCCCGTGTTGCCGCTCGTCGCCTCGATCACCGTCTGGCCGGGCCGAAGTGCACCCGAACTCTCCGCTTCTTCGATGATCGCGGCGGCAAGACGGTCCTTGACCGAGCCGCCAGGATTGAACGCCTCGATCTTGGCATAGAGCGAAGCGGCACCATTGTTGATGCGGGAAAGGCGGACGACCGGCGTGTCGCCGATCGTGTCGAGAATGCTGTCGTAAATACTGCTCATCTCAGCTGTCCTTGCCTGGTGATGACGGTGCTCCGCCCTCTTCGATCTCTAAGGTTGGCAGGAAGGCCGTGGTTTGCAGCGTTCGAACCAACGTGGAATTAAATGGATTTCGACGTTTGAATCAGCGGCTCATCGCAGGACCGGCAAGGCGGCGCATAATGGGACCTGCGCTCTTGCGCCGGATGATGCCGCCAAATACGCCCAGAACCACGAGATTGGCCGCGCCTGCGACAGATGCCACCAGGAAAGCGCGCCCATAGCTGCCGAAGCTGTCATAGACGAAACCGCCGAAATAGCCGGCCACGCCCATGCCCAGCCAGGCGACCAGCATGACGATGCCGAGTGACTGGCCAAAGCGTTCGGCTGGCGCAAACTGGCGCACGCAAAGGATCAGGCACGTCATGTTTCCGGCGAAGCCGAAGCCGAAAACCGCCGACAGCGCCAGCAGGCTCAGCTGCTGGTCCAGCGCGGGAAAAATCGCAACGCATGCCGTCTGAATAAACGACGCCAGGGCATAGGCGGCAAGATTGCTTGTCCGGTCGGCGAGGAGCCCGAACGCGATCCGCCCGACGGCGCCGAACAGCATGGCGGTCAGCAGGCTGAGCGATCCGACATCCGAAGACCCGCACACAGCCGTGACGAAGCTCGTGAGGTGCATCAGCGGGACGCCCATGCAGGCGCAGCAAAGGAAGGCTGCAGCTGATAGCAGCGCCACCGGAGAAAGCCGGCCACTTTGGAACCCTGGCTTTGCTGAAAAACGCACCGGCGCGGGAAGGACCTCACCGACGGGCGGCGCCTGAACCGCCGGCATGAAGATCGCCAGCGCAGCCATCGTCGCCACAGCCATGATCGCGTATGCGAGGCGCCAGCCGACGCCGTCGATCAAGGCATTTGCAGCGTAGGGCATTATGCCCTGGCCCAGGGCTCCGCCTGCTGTGACGATCCCTATCGCCAGGCCGCGGCGGCGGTCGAACCAGAGTCCGGTCACTGCAAGTACCGGCGCGTACAGACAGGCAAAGCCTAGCCCGCCCAAAGCGAAGTTGGCCGCATAGATCTGCCAGAGCGAAGTGGCGGAGGAAAGCGCGGCGAGCGCGATCACCATGCCAGCTGAGCCGATGAATAGCAGGCTTTTGACATTCAGGCGGTCCGACAGCCGGCCCCAGAACAGCCCGCCCAACGCCATGCCGACGCTTGATAGCGTGTAGGCAAGGCTGATGTCGGCTCGCGACCAGCCAAACTCCGCCTCAAGCGGTCTGATGAAGACGGATGTCAGCGCCAGGCTGCCAAATCCGAACGCCATGGCGGTCGTGGCGCCGGCCGCAGCCAACAGGCCGCGTAGCCGTATTGCGCCGTCCCGAACCTCCCTGCCTCCAGTTGGTGGTGATTGACGATTCGACATGTTTCTGCCCTCGAAGGACCTCTTCGAAACTGTCATCGGCCAGCGGTATGGAAGCAGGCGTGTGCGTCAGCGTGGAAAGCTCCAACGCGGGCCGTGGAAACGCCCCGCCTAAGCTTGCAGCCTCCTCTCGGTGAACGGCGGATCAGGGAGATCTTATGATCATCGCCAGCGCCACCATGACGGACTGGTTGACACCGAGCATGATCTCGGGACCGGCCAGCGGCAGTTGAACGCGAAAGAAGACAGGGTCTGTATATGGCCAGTCGCCAACTATCCGTCGGAGTAGCTGACCCTTTAGCTAACCTCCCGCGCCGGATCGGCTGCCAGCGCCAGGGAATTTGCGACGTGCTCGAGGTGCTCCTCGTCCAGAATGCTGGTCGCGACGCGGACAGCGTTCGTTTTTCCCGTCGAAAACTTCGCTCCGGCATGGACCGCGATGCCGTGGGCGGCCAGCGTGACCATCGCGTAAGGTTCCGAAGCAACCGGAATGAGGACGCTGAGACCGTGTCCGGCGTCGATATCGACATTGCGTTTGGCCAGTTCGCCGGCGAGCCGTTCGCGACGGCCGCGGTATACCTCCTTCGCCTGCTCGACCAGGGCGGCCGTGGCCGCGTCTTGCAGCAGCCAGGCGGTGGCTGCCTGCAGGATGCGGCTGGTCCATCCCGAGCTGAAGCTGCGGTAGGACTGGATCTGCTCGACGATCGTCGCCGATCCGGACAGCACGGCGAGCCGCAGATCCGGGCCGTGGGTCTTGGAATAGGACAGGATATGGACGACGCGATCGGGAAAACGCCGGCCAAGCGAAATACGCGGCGCCGAGGCAATATCGCCGACGCCGTCATCTTCGACAATCAGCACGTCGGTGCCGGCGAGCAGGTCGCCGATGACTTCCAGCCGCGCCGACGACATGCAGGCGCCGGTAACCGAATGGACGCGCGGCTGGAACAGGAACGCGACGGGCCGCTGCCGCAGAGCGTTGGCAAGTGCATCCGGCAAGGGACCGTCGCTGTCGCAGTCTACCGGGATGATCGGCACATCGAGATCCTCGAGGATGTCGAGCAGGCGAAGCGCCGTCGGGTTCTCGATGGCCACCGGCGCCCCCGGCGGGACCAGCGCATGCAGCAAGGTGTAGATGGCGTTGTAACCGCCATTGGTGGCCAGGAACGCGCCGGGATCGTACGGCCATGACGGGCGCACTGCGGCCTCCAGCTCGGGCAGGATGCGCACCCGCTCGTAGCTGTTGAGCTTTTCGGCGCGCGCACCATGCGCCAGCGCGATGTCGAGCGGCGGCAAGAGCCTCACATCGGGCTCCGCGATCGCCAGGTTCAGAACATCCTGTCCGTAATTGCCGCCGCTCATGTGGCGCTCGGGCCGGGCGGCAAAGCGGTTGCCCATGATCCAGGTGCCGTTGCGTCCGCGGCCGCCGATGATCTTGTAGCGCCGCAACTCGCTCCACGCCTGCGAGACCGTCGCCGGGCTGACGCCAAGCACATAGGCCAGATCGCGCACCGGCGGAAGCTTTGCGCCGACAGGCAGCGCGCCGCTTCTGATCAGCGCACTGGTCTCGCGCGCGATGCCGCGCATCGTGCGGTCGCCAAGGCGATCAGCGAACCATCCTGCATCGAAATCCATCGGCACCCGCGACCATTAAGCAAATGTTCAATAACATAATAACATTTGATCGGCCAAAAATAAACATTTACCAATCGCCGGTCAAACATAGCGTTGAAGTTCATGCCGATGCCCGTTTCCATCACTGTAGCCACCCGCGATTGGGACTATCTCACCCCTTTGGTGCTGGGTGACGTCACTTCGAGCCGCTTGTCGGTGAAGGTTGATCGCGTCGCCACGCTCATTCCGGACCTCGGTACCGATCCGAACTACGATGCGGCGGAGGTCTCATTCAGCCGTTATGTGTCGGCGATGGCTTCGGGCGTCGATACGGTGGTTGGATTACCGTGCTTCATCATGCGCGGCTTTCGCCATCGCTGCATCATAACGGTCGAGACCAGCCCGCTGGAACGGCTTTCCGACCTTGCCGGCAAACGCATCGGCGTGACCGGCTGGCGCGATTCCGGTAACACATGGACGCGCGCGGCGCTTCGCCGGGAAGGCGTCGGCGTCGAGGATGCCTATTGGTTCGCCGGCAGGCTGACATCGGGGCACCCGATCGCCGACCGCCTCGACGGATTCGGCAGGCCGGGGCGCATCGAAGCAGCACCGGGCGAGCGCCCGATGATGGAGCTGCTGGCGCAAGGCGAGCTCGACGCCGTTTTCACGCCCTTCATGCCGGACGGCTTTTTCGGCCCGGCTTCCGGCTTCCGGCAAGTGCTGCGCGATTTTCGCGCGGCCGAACGCGCCTATTTCGCCGACGTCGGTTATGTCCCGGGCATGCATCTGGTCGCCGTCAAGGCCGCCCTAGTCAGGGAGCGCCCCTGGCTGCCGCAGGAACTCGCCAGGCTGATCAACGAAAGCCAGCGCGTCTGGACGGCAAAGCGCCGAAAATATGCCGATACCTCGCCCTGGATCCTCGAGGAGCTGCTTCATGCGGGGCGCGACCTGCCTGCCTCCTGGAACGCCAGCGGCCTGCCGGCCAACCGGCGCATGATCGAGGATTTCGTCACCGAGCTCCATGCCCAGGGCATTCTGGCGGAACCGATTTCCGCCGAAGCCTTGTTTCCTTTCGAGGCCAGATCGCGGGCCACCGCAGCCTGACAACGCACAACGAAGAACACGAAGGAGAATGCCATGAGGACAATCAGCTTCATATTCGCCTCGCTCGTCACCATGCTGGCGCAGGCCAGCTTTGCCCAGGATATCCAGAAGCAATCGGTGAACGAGGATTTGCGGGCCCGGCTGCCGGAAGAGATCCGCACGGCGGGAAAGATCACCGCCGTCAACAACGGCTCGTTCCCGCCCTATGAGATCGTCACCGGCACCGAACTGTCCGGGGCGACCAGGGATATTTCCGACGCCATCGGTCAGCTGCTCGGGGTCGAGATCAATCATGCCTCGGTCGCCGGCCTGCCGGCTTTGCTGAGCGGCATCAATGCCGGCCGTTATCAGTTCGCGATGGGGCCTGTCGGCGACTATCCCGACCGCCAGAAATCCAACGACTTCATCGATTGGGTGCGCGAATACGTCGTCTTCGCCGTCGAGAAGGGCAACCCGCAAGGCATCACCTCGCTCGACACCGCGTGCGGCAAGCGCATCGCCGTCATGTCGGGTGGCTCGGCCGAAAAGGTCATCAAGCAGCAGGCGCAGAAATGCACCGAGGGCGACAAGCCGGCCGTCGAGGTGCAATCCTTCACCGACCAGCCGAGCTCGATACTGGCCGTCCGGTCGAAACGCTCCGACGCATTCTTCTCCTCGCAGGCGCCGCTGACCTATTTCGTCGAGCAGGCGAAGGGCCAGCTGGAACTCGCCGGTGTCGGCCAGGCCAACGGCTTCAAGGACATCTATCAAGGCGCCGTCGTCAAGAAGGGCTCGCCGCTGGGCGGCGTGCTGCTCGACGCGTTCAAGATCCTGATGAAGAACGGCACCTACGCCGCGGTCATGAAGAAGTGGGGTCTCGAGAAGAACATGATCGATGCGCCAGGCATCAACCAGGGCCAGTAGAGGCTGCCATGACCGACGCCACCGCTGCCTACGCGGCCGGGCTGCCGCGACGTCCCGACGACGCGCTGCGCGACGTCAAACGAGCCCACCGGCCGTTTCCGCTCGTCCGGCTGGCGCTCTGGGCGTTCACCGTCGCCGTGGCAGCCGGCTTCGCCTATATCGTTGCAGTCAACCCGAATTTCGGCTGGCCGGTCGTCGCCCAGTATTTCTTCGATCCGACGGTCATGCAGGGGCTTTCCGTAACGCTCGGCCTGACGGTCGTGGCGATGATCCTGGGTATCGTGCTCGGCCTGCTGCTCGCCATCGCGCGCATGTCGAACGATAGGCTGGCATCCCTTCTCTCCGGCCTGTTCATCTGGTTCTTCCGGGGAACGCCGCTGCTGGTGCAATTGATCCTGTGGTACAACCTTTCGACGCTGTTTCCGCGCATTTCCATTGGCTTCGCCAGTTGGAACACCAACGACCTGATCACGCCTTTGACGGCCGCCGTTCTTGGTCTGGCGCTGAACGAGGCCGCCTACATGGCCGAGATCATCCGTGGCGGGCTGCTGTCGGTGGACAAGGGACAGGCCGAAACGGCTGAAGCCTTCGGCATGACCCGCGCGCGGGCCTTGCGGCGCATCATCATCCCGCAGGCGATGCGGTCGATCGTGCCGCCGACCGGCAATCAGCTGATCAGCATGATCAAGGCGACGTCGCTTGTCAGCGTCATCGCCATGGCCGACCTGCTCTACTCGGTGCAGTCGATCTACAACCGCACCTTCGAAATCATTCCGCTGCTGATGGTTGCAGTGCTGTGGTACCTGCTGATCACCTCGGTCCTCAATGTCGCGCAAGGCGCGATCGAACGCCACTACAGCCGCGGCGACCGCGGCGCGCGCGAGAAGACCGCGACCGCCACCCTGGAGGCCGCCAATGAGCGCGCATGACACGCCCCTGGTCCGGGCGCGCAACGTTCACAAGGCGTTCGGCCCGCTCGAGGTGCTGAAGGGCATTGATCTGGACGTCGCGCCTGGCGAGGTCGTGGTCATTCTCGGACCGTCCGGCTCCGGAAAGTCGACCTTCCTGCGATGCATCAATCATCTCGAGGCGATCGACCAGGGGTCGATCGAGGTGGACGGCGAGCAGATCGGTTACCGGTTGCACGACGGCCGCCTCGACAAGCTTTCCGACCGCGCGATCGCCGCGCAGCGGCGCAAGATCGGCATGGTGTTCCAGCAGTTCAATCTCTATCCGCACATGACGACGCTGCAGAACGTCATCGAGGCTCCGGTCGGCGTTCACCGGGAGAACCGCAAGGAGGCGATCGGCTACGGCCGCGAACTGCTGACCCGTGTCGGTCTTGCCGACAAGATCGACGCTTATCCGCGCCAGCTTTCAGGCGGCCAGCAGCAGCGCGTCGCCATCGCCCGTGCGCTCGCCATCCGCCCGAAATTGATGCTCTTCGACGAGCCGACGTCGGCGCTCGATCCGGAGCTGGTCGGCGAGGTGCTCGCCACCATGCGCGATCTCGCCAGGCAGGGCTTGACCATGATCGTGGTCACGCATGAGATCGGGTTCGCCCGCGAAGCGGCGGATCGGGTGGTGTTCATGGACGACGGTAATGTGATCGAGGCCGGGCCTCCGGACGAGGTTCTCGCTAAACCCAGGCACCCGCGCACGCGGGCTTTCTTAAGCCGTTTCATCTAAAAGCAAAACCGGCGCGGCACCTGCTCGGCCGGCAAAGGACCTCCCATGCCAAAGACCTCCAACCAGTTCGCCGACATTTCCGACTTCGCCGACAAGGCCGCCGAGCTTGCAGCGGCCCGCCAGCACCTGCACGCGCATCCCGAGCTTTCATTCCAGGAGCAAGAAACGGCTGCATACGTTGCCGAACGGCTCGAAAGCTGGGGCTATGAGGTGACGCGCAATGTCGGCGGGCTCGGGGTCGTCGGCCGTCTGCGCCAGGGCAGCGGCCGCAGCATCGCCATCCGTGCCGACATGGACGCCCTGCCGATCACCGAAGCGACCAATCTCCCTTATGCCAGCCAGGCCAGCGGCAAGATGCACGCCTGCGGTCATGACGGCCACACCACGATGCTGCTCGGCGCCGCCGAATACCTGGCGCGCACACGGCATTTCAACGGCACGGTGAACCTTATCTTCCAGCCGGCCGAGGAAGCCGGCAAGGGAAGCGGGGCGCAGGCGATGATCGCCGACGGCCTGTTCGAGCGCTTTCCCTGCGATGCGATATTCGGGCTGCACAACCACCCGGGCGCGCCGACGGGTTCGTTCCTGATGCGCGCCGGGCCGCTGATGGCGGCGAGCGATACCGTCACCATCAGGATCGCCGGGCGTGGCGGCCACGCCTCGCGTCCGCACCTGACGGTCGACCCGATCGTCGCTGCCGCCAACATCGTCATGACCCTGCAGACGGTGGTGTCGCGCAACGTCAACCCGATCGAGACAGCTGTCGTCACCGTCGGCACGATTCACGGAGGCACGGCCTCCAACGTCATCCCGGAACACGCCGAAATCACGCTGAGCGTCCGCTCCTTCTCGGCCGAGATCCGCGACACGCTCGAGCAGCGTATTCGCAATATCGCAGCACTTGTGGCGCAGGCGCATGGCGCAACGGTCGAGATCGATTACGAGCGCGGCTACCCAGTGGTGGTCAACTCCGAGCGCGAGACGTCCTTTGCGACAGACATCGCTGTCGAACTCGTCGGTCAGGACAAGGTGTCCGTCTGCCCGTTGATCCCCGGCAGCGAAGATTTTTCTTATTTCCTCGAACACAAACCCGGTTGCTTCCTGCGCCTCGGAAACGGCGAGGATTCAGCCATCCTGCACAGCTCGAAATATGATTTCAACGACGGCAATCTGACCGTCGGCGCAGCGCTCTGGGCTCGTTTGACCGAGAGATTCCTGGCCGCTTGATCCATACTTGCGGCTGGGATTGTCGATCGGCCGGTCGAGCATTATTGGGGCGACCGGCCGCGCGACGATGCTCAACGAATTCTCACGCATTCCCCCTCTTCGAATGCGATAAGAGCTTCGCTTTCAGACAAACAAAAAGTCACTCGTCGTCAGCGGGCTTGTAAAGTTTGCGAGAGTAACTTGATCGACTCCTGCGGTAATGATGGTGTCGGTTCCACTTTGCGCAATTGTGAGATCATCGAACGATTGCACGCCCTCCACGCCACTAAACACGATGGTGTCGCCTTGGGTCTGGCTGAAGTCGTAGATGGTGTTTTGGGTTCCGACCGTCATTGAACCATCGTCCTTGAATATGAATTGATCTCTGCCGCCCTGAGCCAGTTCGCTCAGTTGCCCGTCACCCCACATGTCGTTGATGACGGTGCAGCCGGGTGCCGCGCTCCCGGCGTACAGGGTATCGTTTCCGCCCAGAGCCGAACCGGACATCTGCAGAGCGTCGCCGCACAAGAAGTTACGGACTTGGCCGCTTTCGCTGTTCTGGCCGCCGGTAAGAATATCGTTGCCGCCCGTGGCGGACTCCGACATAGCGAATGCGTCGCCGTACAACTCGTTTAGAACATCAGGAAAGGCGCTTTTGTCCCCGCCGGTCAGGGTGTCATTGCCGCCCACAGCGCTGCCGAGCATCGTGACAGCGTCGCCATACCCCAAATTATGGGTGCCGTGCAGCACGGCCACATCATCGCCCCCAAGCGCATGGTCGAACATACTGCCGCCCGCGTCGCCGTAGAAAGTTATCTCCGAGCCACCCGCGCTCGTGAAGTTGTCGTTGCCGCCCGCGGCAAAACCGGAAAGATCGCCGCCCGCATCGCCATAAAGAGTTTTGCTCGGGATCGCCCCACCCAGGTCTGTGTAACGGTCGTCGCCGCCCTGAGCATGGTCCGACATGTTGCCGCCGGCATCACCGAAGAAAGTGTTGGTGGAAAAGAAGGCGCCCGTGAAGGTGTCGTTGCCACCCTTACTGTAGTCCGACATATCGCCGCCGGCATCACCGTAGAAAGTGTTGTTGGAGTCGGTCCTGCTCGTGAAACTGTCGTCGCCGCCCTGCGCATTGCCGGACATGTTGCTGCCGGCGTCACCGAAGAAAGTGTTGGTGGCCTGCCTGGAGCCCTGGAAGGTGTCGTTGCCGCCCCTGCTGTGATCCGACATTTCGCCGCCCGCATCACCGTAGAAGGTGTGGTCAGCTCCTTGTTTAGTTTGGGTCAGGAAAGTGTCGTCACCGCCTTGAGCAAAGCCGAACATGTTGCCGCCGGCGTCACCGTAGAACGTGTTGTCTACCCGTCGACCCACTTCACTGCTGAAGGTATCGTTGCCGCCCTTGCTGTGGTCAGACATGTCGCCGCCGGCGTCGCCGTAAAAAGTGTTGAAGGAGTCGCCCTCGGCCCTAAAACTGTCGCCGCCGCCCTGGGCGTGACCGAACATGTTGCCGCCGGCATCACCGTAGAAAGTGTAGGTGCCTAGCGAGGCGCCCGTGAAAGTGTCGTTGCCGCCCTTGCTGTGGTCCGACATATCGTCGCCAGCATCACCGTAGGCAGTAGTGGTTGTGGAGATTGGCAGCGCCGTGAAGGTGTCGTTGCCGCCCTTAGAAAAATCGAACATGCTGCCGCCAGCATCGCCGATTAAGATAGCTGTAGCCAGGTCGCTAGTGAGGATGTCATCGGTACCCCATTGATGATCCACCAGATCGCCGGGAGTAAAAGGAACGCGTGTAGACATTATCCGCTCTCCTGTTAAGCCTACCCGTCCCATGACAGCCGTACGATGTGAGGCAAAAACGAGCAATAATCCCGAATGGCTATGTCTTTAGGCGTAGGGATCGGTGCCTCGTTAACGGCGCGCTTGGCGGCAGCTTCCTGAGGCCGTCCTATTCCGGACTATCCCAGCCTTGCCCGAGCCTTCGCCGTCCAGGCGTTGAACAGCCGGTCTGCGACGATGCCGATGAAGGCGATGGCCAGGCCGGCGACGATGCCGCGACCGGAATCGGCCTTGGACAGGGCGATGAACACCTCCTGGCCGAGATCGCGCGTGCCGACCATGGCGCAGATGATGATCATCGCCAGCGCCATCAGGATGGTCTGGTTGACGCCGAGCATAATCTCGGGCAACGCCAGCGGCAGCTGCACGCGAAAGAAGGTCTGGCGCCTGGTGCAGCCCGAAACCTTCGCCGCCTCGATCAGCGCCGGCGGCACCTGTCGAATGCCGTGATTGGTATAGCGGATCGCCGGCACCACGGCGAACGCGACGGTGGCGATCATCGCGGTGACGTCGCCGACCCTGAACAGCATGACCACCGGAATGATGAAGCAGAACGACGGCAGCACCTGCAGCGTGTCGATGACCGGCGTGACGATATTTTCGAAGCGGTCGCTGCGCGATGCCATCAGCCCGATCGGGATGCCGATCAGGCAGGCGATAAAGGCCGAGATGCCGCACAAATAGACCGTCGCCATGGTCTTTTCCCAAAGTCCGGTGGCGGCGCAGAACGCTGTCAATGCCGCGACCAGGGCGGCGAGGCGCAAGCCGCCGAGCTGGTAGCCGGCAAGGCCGAGGAGACACACCGCGCCCAGCCACGGAAAGCCCTCGCAGAAGGCGCGCACCGGGTTGAGCACATTGAGGATAAGCGCCACGCGGAACGCTTCGATCGTGTCGAAGAAGTTGATGGTGATCCAGTTCACCGCCGCCTTCCACAAAGGCGCGGTGGTGAAGGTGATCGCTTTCGGCACCGCGGCGAACGCCGGCACGAACAGGCCGAGCAGCGTGGCGACGGCGAGGATGGCAACGGCCAGCGTCAGATTGGGATAGCGCCGCCAGAAACTCGTGCTGGCCTGATGGCGGACATTGCCCTTGGCGTGATTGTGCGCGATCGCCTGGCTCAGCCGGTCGAGTGCAATTGCCAGTGCGACGATGGCGAGGCCAGCTTCCATCGCCTCGCCGACCTTGAGCGCGCGCAACGCCAAAAGCACGTCATAGCCGAGCCCACCGGCACCGATCATCGAGGCGATGATCACCATATTGAGCGCCAGCATGATGACCTGGTTGACGCCGACCATCAATGTCGGCCGCGCCGACGGCAACAGCACCCGCCACAGCTTTTGCCGTGCCGTGCAGCCGGCCATCTCGCTGAAATCGTCGATCTCCGACGGCACCCGCGACAGGCCGAGCATCGTCGCCCGCACCATTGGCGGCGTCGCGAAAATTGCCGTCGCGATCATTGCCGAGACCGGGCTGTTGCCGAACAGAAGCAGCATCGGGATCAGATAGGCGAAGGTCGGGATCGTCTGCATCAGATCGAGGGCAGGGGAGATCAACAACCTCTCCGCCCAAGGCTTGCGCCATGCCCAGATGCCGGCGAACAGCCCGGTGACAATGCAAAACGGCACGGCGATCGAGATCAAGCCCAGCGTCAGCATGGCGCTGGTCCACTGCCCGAACAGCGCGATGTAGAGAAAACAGCCGCCGGCCAGCGCACCCAGCTTCCAGCCGCCGGCGGCGCGTCCGGCAAGGTAGGCGGCAGCGCAGACGCCGACCCAGGACAGGCGCGGCAAGACGATCATATCCGCGCCATGGCCGATCTTGAAATTCTTGGCCAGAAGACCGAGCGCGAAATCGAGCGGCACGCCGAGCACCGCGGTGATCGAGCGGGTCAGCCAGGAGAAGTTCGACTTCACCCAGTTCATCAGCGCACCGACCCAGTCTGCGACAGGAACGATCGCGCCGGCCGGGTAATTGACCGCCCAGGGCAGGCTTTCCTGCAGCAGGAAGACGATAAGCACGGCGGCGAGCGCGCAGGCCCAGATCGCCAGCCAGGTTTGAACCGGCCGGGGCCTCGCTGCGCTGCCGCTTGCCGTGACCGTCATGCGCCAGCCCCACGACGTTCTATGCCGGCGAGAAGATCGATCACTGCCTGCGGCGTGACTAAGCCGATCGGCTTGCCGGTGCCGTTGACCACCGCGAAGGGCTTGCCGGCAGAGACGATATCAGCCGAAAAACTTGATATCTTGGCATCCGGCGCGACCGTGCCGCCGTACTCGGCGCCGTCGCAGGCGCGCATCAGGCTGCGCGCCGATATCACCTTGGCGCGATCGACATCGCGGGTGAATTCGGCGACATAGTCGGTCGCCGGATTGACCACCAGCTCTTCCGGCGTGCCGATCTGGATGACCTCGCCGTCCTTCATGATGGCGATCCGGTCGGCCAGCCGGATGGCCTCGTCGAAATCATGGGTAATGAAGACGATGGTCTTGTGCAGCATGGTCTGCAGCCGCATCAGCTCGTCCTGCATCTCACGGCGGATCAGCGGATCGAGGGCCGAGAACGGCTCGTCGAGGAACCAGATTTCCGGCTTTGTGGCGAGGCTGCGGGCGATGCCGACGCGCTGCTGCTGGCCGCCGGAAAGCTCGCGCGGATAGAAATGCTCGCGACCGCGCAAGCCGACCAGCTCGATCACTTCCCGCGCGCGCGCCTCGCGCGTCGGCCGGTCCTGCCCCTGGATGCCGAGGGGGAAGGCAATGTTCTCCAGTACGTTGAGATGCGGCAGCAAGGCAAAATTCTGGAACACCATGCCCATGCGGTGGCGTCGCAGCTCGATCAGCGCGGCATCGGAAATCTTGAGCAGGTCCTTGCCTTCAAACTCGACCTTGCCGTGGGTCGGCTCGATCAGCCGCGACATGCAGCGCACCAGCGTCGACTTGCCTGACCCCGAAAGTCCCATGATGATGAAGATCTCGCCCTGGCGGATTTCGAGATCGACGGCGCGCACCGCGCCAACCAGTCCGGCAGCGGCGATGTCCGCCAGGCTGGCCTTGCCGTCGCGCCGGCGGATGAAATCGGCCGCGTCCGCCCCGAACAGCTTCCAGACATTGCGACAGGCAAGCTTTATCGGGCGGGCGTCGTTGCCCGCTTTCGCCGCCTGTTCAATCGTATCGGTCATGCGATCGTCCTTCTGGAACACGGGATCGAGACCCGGCCACGGATGGCCGGGTCGTCGGATTTCCAGTCAGACGGTCACTCGGCCCAGGCTTTCCAGTCGGCTTCGTGGGCGGCGATCCAGGCGGCGGCGACGTCTTCCGGCGTCTTGCCTTCGAGATCGATCTCGCCGCTCATCTTGTTGAGCTCGTCGGTGTCGACCGTGTAGTTTTTCGCGACCTTGTAGGCGACAGGCCATTTGTCCTTCATGCCGGCCCAGGAATATTTCCAGATCTCGCCATGCGGCTTGCCGCAGTCATATTTCGCGTCGGGGTTCACACCCCATTTCGGGTCGGTGTAGCACTCTGTCGTATAGTCAGGGAATTCGACCCATTCGCCCTTGTATTTGGCCGGCGCCCAATGCGGCGAATAGATCCACAGCATGATCGGCGCCTTGCGCTGATAGGCCGAGTCCAGTTCGGCGAACATCGCCGCATCGGTTCCGGCATGGATGACGGTGAAGGGCAGTTTCAGCGCCTCGACGCGTTCGTCGTCAAAACCTTCCCATGTCACCGGGCCGCCGAGATAGCGCCCCTTCGGTGTGGTTTCGGCCGTCGAAAAGGCCTCGGCGCATTTCGGATCTTTCAGCGCTTCCCAGTTCGGCAGGCCGGGGCATTTCTCTTTCATATATTCGGGAAACCACCATTCTTCCTTGGCCTTGGGTCCGAGCTTGCCGAGGCGTTCGGTCTGGCCCGTCGCGTCCGAGGCCTTCATCGCCTCGCCGGCCGTCGTGTCCCAGAATTCCAGGCCGACATCGATGTCGCCATTGGTCAGGCCGGTGGTCAGGCTGGAGAGATAGTCGGCGGTCGGATACTCGACGGTATAGCCGAGCTTTTCGAGGATGCCGCCGAGGATCTTGGCGTTCAGATTGACGCTGGTCCAATCGAACAGTGCGATCTTGATCGGGTCGTTGGATTCCGGCGCTGCCGCATAGGCCGAAGATGTCAGTGCGGCTGCGGCAAGTGTTAAGGCTCCCATTGAGAAATTCGAAATCATGCTCCGAAGTGACATGCTTGTTCTCCTGTCAAGCTCTGGTGGACGTTATCGTTAGTTCCCTTCTTGCGTCTTTTTTGATTGTGTTGGAACAGCTGGTCGTTGCGCAAGGCCGTAGGCGCCACAATGCTGCCGAAGCGGATGCCGGCGCAAAACGGGGGTGGTGCCCAAATTGGTGAAGATGTGGCGGGACCGGCCGCGTCATGACTGCCGAAGGATTGCTGCCAAGGCAGTCATCCACGGATCGATCGCCGGTCTTGAGGGGCAAACCATCAAAGTCCCATGATCTCGGCTGTTGGCTCAGCAACTCGCCCAGAGCCACTTTCATGGGATGAAATTATATATACCAACGTTCACGTCGCGCAACGATTAACGCCGGTGCCAATTTCACGGCCCGTCTTTTTACATGGACCCGCAGATCGGTTCGAAAAAAGCCAAGGTTGCCGGTCATCCCGTATGCGAGCCGCGAGGACAGGGTACCGATACAATGCAGCAGACCAAAATGCCTTACTTCTTCGCCAACCGCGGGATCGCCGCCGGCTTGTGACCTTTCAACACCAGATCATATCCGAGGCTTTCATGACCTCTTCCTTGAACAGACTGCGAATTGCCGTGCTCTTTGGCGGACGTTCCGCCGAACATGACGTTTCGGTGCTTTCAGCAACCAATGTCATGCGTGCGCTGCTGTCCGCCAAATACGATGCCCTCCCAATCTTCGTCACGAGCGAAGGACAGTGGCTGCTGAGCAGCTTCCAGGATGGTACGCTCGCAAAACCTGCGGCCGGCATGGAAGTTTGCCTGGTTCCGGGCGGGCGCGGACGGATGATGGCGATCCCGGCCGACGGCACGCCCTATGATCTGCCGAAGATCGACATCCTGTTTCCTGTCCTGCACGGCCCTCATGGCGAAGACGGCTCGGTACAGGGGGTGGCCGAGGTGGCTCGGGTGCCGCTCGCCGGCTGCGGCATCCTGGGTTCGGCAACCGCGCTGGACAAGGACATCGCCAAACGGCTCCTGGAAGCGGCGGGGCTGCCAATCGCGCGCTCAGTGACGATCCATGAAGGTGCGGCGCCCGCCCTCGCTGCACTGGAAAGCGAACTCGGCCTGCCGTTCTTCATCAAACCGGCGCGTCAGGGATCGTCTGTCGGCGTCGGAAAAGTCCATGCCAGCCAGGAATTCGATGGAGCGCTTGCTGAAGCCTTCCGGCACGATTGCAAGCTGTTGGCCGAGGAATTCATTCGTGGGCGCGAGATCGAATATAGCGTGTTGGAGGACCCGGCAGGCGACCTGTTCGTCTCGCGGCCAGGCGAGATCGTGCCGGCCGAAAGCCACGATTTCTACAGCTACGATGCCAAATACATCGACGAGAACGGCGCGGCACTTAAAGTGCCGGCCGAACTGCCGCCGGAGGTCGAGGCAGCCATGCGGGACGTGGCCGCAAGGGCTTTCAGAGCCGTCGGCTGTGACGGGATGGCGCGCGTCGACTTTTTCCTGACACCGGACATGCAATTCCTGGTCAATGAAATCAACACCATCCCCGGCTTCACCGATATCAGCATGTATTCCAAGGCAATGGCGGCGAGCGGCGTCAGCTATTCCGAAATCATCGACCGGCTCGTGGAGCATGGATTGGCACGGGCCGGCCGACCAGGCTGAACGCAGCGAAGCGGCTTTCATATCCGGTGGATGGTACGTTGGCCCGCGCCGCCGCTCACGACATGATCAGGCCGCCATCGACATTGATGGTCTGGCCGGTGATGTAGGCTGCATCGTCGCTGGCCAGAAAGCTGACCAGGCCGGAGACATCTTCGCCGCTGCCGGCGCGGCCCATCGGGATGTTCTTCACCCATTCGGCCATCAGCTCGCCGGGCTTGTAGTCGCCCATCAACTTGCCCCATGCGGCGTCGTTATAGGCCCACATATCGGTGTCGATGATGCCGGGGCAGATCGCGTTGACGGTGATCTTCTCCTTGGCCACTTCCTTGGCCAGGCTCTGGGTGACGCCGACGACGCCGAATTTCGAGGCCGCATAATGCGGCGTGTAGATAAAGCCCTGCCGCGCCTGGCCGGATGCGGTGTTGATCAGCCGGCCGCCATCGCCATGCTTGCGGATGCGCGCGATCGCCTCCTGGCAGCACAGGAACACGCCCTTGGTGTTGACCGCCATCACCTTGTCCCATTCGGCCTCGGTTATCGCCTCGATCCTGGCGATGGTGATGACACCGGCATTCTGCACGGAGATGTCGATGCGGCCGAATTGTTGCTCGGCCAGGTCATAAAGGGCGACGACCTCGTCCTTTTTGGTCACGTCCATGCGCAGCGATGCGACCCTGGCGCCCGCAGCCTTGAGATCGGCGGCGACCTCGTCGACGCGCGCGTCGATGGCGCTGACGACGACCGCGGCACCTTCCGCCGCGAAGCGCCTGGCCATTGCCGCACCAATGCCGCCGCTGGCGCCGGTGATGACCGCCGTTTTTCCCTGGAATCGCATCTGCATTTTTTCTCCTACCAGCAGACGAAGCCGCCATCGACGATCAGGTCGATGCCGGTGACGAAACTCGAGGCGCGGCTGGCCAGGAACACGGTCGGGCCGACCATCTCCTCCGGCGCCGCCATGCGGCCCATCGGCGTGTCGCGCTCGAAGATTTTGACCTGGTCGGCGACCTCCGGCCGCTTGTTCATCGGCGTCAGCGTGTAGCCGGGGCTGACGACATTGACGCGCAGGCCGCGATCGGCCCATTCCATGGCGAGGCTCTTCGACATGTGGATCACCGCGGCCTTCGACGAATTGTAATGCGCCTGGGTCAGGCCGCGATTGACGATCGAGCCCGACATCGACGCGATGTTGATGATCGAGCCATTGCGCCGCGTCAGCATGGCGCGGGCCTCGGCCTGGCAGGACAGGAACACGCCGCTGACATTGACGTCATAGAGCTTCTGCCATTTCTCCAGCGACAGCATCTCTGCCGGTTCAGCTCCGGCGACGCCGGCATTATTGACGGCGATGGTCAACGCGCCGAGTTCCATCTCCGTACGCTCGATCGCGGCCGCGAGATCGGCCTCTGAAGTCACCGTGCCGTTCAGCACCAGCGCCTTGCGGCCGAGTGCCGTGATCCGGTGCGCGGTCTCCTCCAGCCCGCCTTTCGAGGCGTGGCCGAAGCAGGCTATGTCGGCGCCGGCCTCGGCCAGCCCAATGGCGATTGCCTGCCCGATGCCGCTGCCGGCGCCTGTCACAAGTGCCACGTCACCATGAAGGTCGAATAATTTCATCGTCGGTCCCTCTGCTCCAACCGCCGTCCTCCGGAAATAAAGGGGCGCCAACTCTGTTGCTGGCGCCCCGCGCGGTCTGGTGCCCGGGAGGATACCACCTGCTGCGCTTTGTTTCGATGGGCTGTTCCTAGCTCGTGGCGAGTTCCATCACGGCGATATTGCTTGCTTCGCTGCGGTCGAGAATGCCGCGTTGCCGGCCGCGGCTCACCACCAGCACGCGATGCGACAGGCCGAGAACTTCCTCGAGGTCGGAGCTCACCACCACCACCGCCATGCCGGAGCGGGCAAGGTCGGCGATGACATCATAGATCGCGGCGCGTGCACCGACGTCGATGCCGCGCGTCGGCTCGTCCAGGATGAATACCTTGGGCGGGCGCGACACCCATTTGGCGATGATCACTTTCTGCTGGTTGCCGCCGGAAAGCTTGCTGACCGCCTGGTTCGGCCGGCCCTTGACGCCGAGCCGGCGAATGCCGGCCTCGGCGAATTTCTGCACCGCCTTCGGGAACACCCAGCCATTCGGCGCGACATGGTCGAAATTGCCGATCGCCAGGTTCTCGCCGATCGTCTGGTCGAGCACCACGCCCTGCGCCTTGCGGTCTTCCGGTACCAGGACGACGCCGGCCTTGATCGCCGCCGCCGGGCCATTGAGATGCACCGGCTTGCCGGCGACGCGCACCGATCCCGATGAGATCGGATCGGCACCGGCGATCGCCCGCACCAGCTCCGTGCGTCCGGCGCCGATCAGCCCGGCAATGCCGAGGATTTCGCCGGCCCGCACTGAAAAGCTGACATTTTGAAAGCTGCGTTCCGGCGAGGACAGGTTCTCGACCTCGAGCAGCGTGTCGTTGCCCGGCGCCGATACCGTAGGGAACATCCGCTCGACACTGCGGCCGACCATTTGCTCGACGACAGTGCGCACCGGAATGTCGGCGCGCTCGTGCCGGGCGACGATGCGCCCGTCGCGCATCACCACCACGCGATCGGCGATCTGGGCGATCTCGTCCAGCCGGTGGCTGATATAGATGAAGGACATGCCTTCCGCCTTGAGCTTGCGGATCTGCTGGAACAGGAGCTCCGTTTCCTCGCCGCCAAGGGCTGCGGTTGGTTCGTCGAAGATCAGCAGCTCGGCATTGAGCGTCAGCGCCTTGGCGATCTCGACCTGCTGCTGGGCGGCGATACGCAGCGTGCGCACCTTGCGCTCGGGCGAGACATCGAGGCCGAGGCGCTTCAACTGGGCCGATGCCCGCGCATTCATTGCCGCGCGGTCGATGCGGCCGCCACGCATCGGCAGGCGCCCGACATAGACGTTTTCGGCGACCGACAGATCGGGCAAGAGCTTCAGCTCCTGGTGGATCATGCCGATGCCGACGTCGATCGCCGCGGCAGGATTGGCGGGGGAATAAGCGTTCCCCCGCCAGGTGATGGTGCCGGCATCGGGTTTCGTCGACCCGGCGATGATGTTCGAGACAGTCGACTTGCCGGCGCCGTTTTCGCCAAGCAGCGCCACGACCTCGCCCGGCCGCACCTCGAAGCTCGCATCGGCCAGGACCTGCACCGGCCCGTAGCTTTTGCAGAGGCCGCTGACGACGAGCCCGTTATGGGGGCTGTGCGTGTGGCGAGGATCGGTGGACATCGTTGCCCTCGTCGATTGCCGGACTGGTCTCAATCAGGGATGCTTGGCGATGAACTGCTCGACATTGTCCTTGGTGGTCAGCGTCGCATCCTGCAGCTGTTCGGCGGGAATGGTCTCGCCGGCCACCAGCTTGATTGCTGCATCGACGGCGAGCCGGCCCATGCCCTGGGTCTGCTGCGTCGCGGTCACGTCGAAGACGCCGTCCTTCAGTGCCTTGAGCGCCGCCACGTCGCCGTCGAAGCCGGCAACCCAGACCTTGTGGCCGGGATTGGCGACCTTGACGGCCTGCGCCGCACCGAGCGCCAGCGCGTCGGCCTGGCCGATGACGATCGACACGTCGGGGTGCGACTGCAACAGATCCTGCGTCAGCTTGAAGCCTTCGTCCTGGTGCCAGCCTTCGCTCCACAATTCGCCGACAACCTTGATGTCGGGATAGCCTTTCAGCGCTTCGCCGCAGCCCTTCGAGCGGTCGACCTCGGGCGTCGTGCCCTTCTGGCCGTGGATGATGATCAACTCGCCCTTGCCGCCGGCCTGCTTGGCGATGTAGTCGCAAACCGCCTTGGCCGATGCCACGCTGTTGGTGGCGATGAAGGTGTCGCCGGGCGCGCCGTCGGCGTTGCGGTCGACATTGATGACTGGGATGCCGGCAGCCTTGGCGGTCTTGGTCGGCACGGTGGCGGCGGTGGCGCCGGCCGGAATGTAGATCAGCGCGTCGATGTTTTGCGTGATCAGGTCCTGTACCTGGCTGACCTGGGTCGCCGAATCGCCCTTGGCATCGACGGTAACGACCTCTATGCCCTTTTCCTTGCCGTAGGCTTCGACGGACTGCTTGATCTGATTGAAGAAGTCGGCCTGCAGATTGGCGACGGCGAGGCCGAGCTTTTTGGCCTCCTTGGCCGAGGCCATGTCGGACAGGCCAAGCAGCGGGATGACGGCCGCGGCGGCAAGCAGCAATGAACGTTTGGTCAGCATGTTTATTCCTCCGTTGATGTTCAATCTGTCCTGCCCGCGCATCGCGGCGCCCCTTGGCCGAACAACTCCCAGTTTCGGATCACCGATCCGTTTTCGCCCGAATATCGGGGCGAATCTCATTGAGCCCAATTCTTCATTGTGCCCCATTCTTCATTGTGCTCGGCGCCGCCACGTGTCGGTGGCCACCGCCAGCGCGATCACCACGCCGATAACCACTTGCTGGATGAAGGGCGAGACACCGAGCAGGTTCAGCCCGTTGCGCAGCACGCCGATGATGAGGACGCCGATGGCTGTGCCGCCGATCGAACCGACGCCGCCCGACAGGCTGGCGCCGCCGATCACCACCGCCGCGATGGTGTCGAGTTCGTAGCCAAGGCCGGAGCTCGGCTGGACGGAATCGAGCCGGGCGGCAAGCACGATGCCGGCGAGACCGGCCAGCACGGCGCAGATCGCATAGACCCAGTTTGTCAGCGACTTGACTGGTATGCCGGACAGCCGGGCGACTTCGGCGCTGCCGCCGATTGCGTACAGGCTACGGCCGGTAGCGCGATAATTCAGGAAGATCGCGAAAATGACGGCAAGCACGATCATCAGCCCGACGGTGACCGAGAGGAAGCCGAAATGGCGGATTATCGACAGGCTGGTGAACCAGTCGGGAAATCCGACGATCTGCGAGCCGTCGGTGATCATGTTGGCGAGGCCGCGCGCCACCGACATCATCGCCAACGTGGCGATGAAGGGCGGCAGCTTGGTGACCGTCACCAGCAGGCCCGAAACCAGCCCGCAAAGGCCGGCGACGACGAGGGCTGCGGCGATGCCGGCCGGCAGGCCGAGATTGAGATAGTCCGGATGGGCGACGAAGCCCATCACCATGGAAGCCAGCGCCAGTACCGAGCCGACGGACAGGTCGATGCCGCCGATCAGGATGACCAGCGTCATGCCGATCGCCATGATGCCGAGCACGGTGACCTGGTCGAGAACGTTGAGGATGTTGCGGACAGTCAGGAAGGTGTCGGTGGTTAGCGAGAGCGCCACGCACAGCAGAACCAGCCCGATCAGCGGGCCCATGGTTCCGGCAAAGACAGCCGAAAACCTTGCGCCCGCCGTAGCCTGCGCGCCAGAGCCTGCCTTCAACTCGCCTGCCTTCAAATTGCTTGCGTCGTTGCTCACAGCCACTTTGTCTCCTCCACAGCAATCCGGCGCTGCATCACCGGGCCACTTTGTTCACCAGGCCCCTCCCTGTGAACAATTTATCTTTAACATGCAATTTTGTTCAGCTAAACTGTTCGTCGGAAAATTGTCAAGACCTGCCCGCTTCATTCGAGCACGGTTTGCGCTGTTCGCCGGTTTGCCTTACGCAATGTCTCGGAAATCTTGGGCATTTCGAAGTCGCCGGATTGGAATATCATGAGCAGAGCCGGCGACTGCGGCAAGGCAAACAGATGACGATCATAGAGAACGAAAGAGCCTCGCGCTTCCCCGACGCCGAACTCAAGGCCCGCGCCGCCTGGCACTATTATGTCGAGGGTCTTACGCAGGAGCGGATTTCCGAAATTCTCGGCGTCGGCCGCATCAAGGTGCATCGCATTCTCTCGGCCGCCCGCGAAGAGGGTGTCGTCCAGTTCCGCATCCGCGACAGCGTTGTCGAATGCGTGATCCTGGAGGAAAGCCTCAAGCAGCGCTTCGGGCTCAGCCAGGCTGTTGTGGTACCGTCGGCGGCCGACCGAAGCAACGCGCCGCTGATGATCGGCCACGCCGCCGCCGCCTACCTGGCCGACCATGTGAACGCCGGCGATGTCATCGCGCTGGGCTGGGGGCGGACGCTGAAATTCGCCATCAATGAATTGCCACGGCGGCCGATCGCCAGGACAACGGTGGTTTCGATGCTTGGCGGCCTCACCCATGCACAGCCGCTCAACCCGACCGAAAGCGCCTGGGATTTCGCCGAGAAGATCGGTGCGGAGTGTTTCCTGCTGCCGGTGCCGGTCTATGCCGACAGGCCGGAGCAGCGCGATGCTTTCATGAGCCAGCGCAGCGTTCAGGATGTTGTTTTCCGCGCGCGCCGGGCAAACATCGCCGTGCTCAGCGTCGGCTCGTTTTCCAGCGACAGCCCGATCGCCAATTACGGCTTCATCAAGCCAAGTGAACTCGAGGAACTGCAGGCGGCCGGTGCCGTCGGCGATATTCTGTGTCATTTCATCGACGCCGAGGGCCGCCCGGTCGACCACGAGGTCAACCGCCGCGTCTGTGCCTATCCGCTGCAGGATCTGTCGGATATTCCTAGCATAATCCTGGTTTCGGGAGGGCAGGAAAAGATTGCCATCATGCGGGCGGCGCTGGCCAACACCAAGGTATCGGTTCTGATCACCGACGAGGATGCGGCCAAGGGGCTGCTCAACCGCTAGATTTCGTCGAGAGCGCCGAGGCGGGTGTGGATGTCGCGCGTCGCCTGATAAAGGTCGCGGTAGATTTCCTTGCGGCTGCGATAGGCGGCGACAAGCCCGTCGACCGGATCGACATGCCTGGTGGGAGCGGCAGCCATTACCTCTGCTGCGGCTTCCGGCGAGGCAAACCAGCCGACAGCCGCTGCCGCCAGCATGGCAGCGCCGAGTGCGGCGGCTTCGTTGACCGGCGAAACCGAGAGCGGCCGCTCGAGCACGCTTGCCATGATCTGCATTAGCAGCGCGCAATTGGTGCCGCCGCCGGCGGCAATCATCGCCGCCGGTCCGCCGGCCTGGGCTTCCATGGCCTCGGTGGCGACGGCCTGCTCGAAGGCGATGCCTTCCAGGACAGCGCGGAAGAGATGCTCCGGCCGGTGATCGAGCGACAGGCCGACAATGGCGCCGCGCGCCGCACCGTCCCAATACGGGCTCATGACGCCGGCCCAATAGGGCATGATGAGCAGGCCCTCGCTGCCCGCGGCAACATCCAGCGCCACTTTCTCCAGCGCTGCCGCCGAGGGCGAACCGGTGGTTCGCACGATCCAGTCGACCAGCTGCATGCCCGATCGCAGCACGGTCTCCAGCATGAATCCGGAGCCGGTCGGCGAGACCAGCGTGCGAAAGGCGTCCGAGGTTTTCACCTTGCCGGAATAGCAGCCGCTGACCACGCCGGAGCCGAGCGAGAGATAGCTCTTGCCCTCGCCGTAGACGCCCATGCCGAGGCCCATCGCCTGGCCGTCCCCAGCGCCGGCAACGACCGGCGTGCCGGCCCTCAGGCCGGTCAGCTGCGCTATGCTTGCGGAAAGACTGCCGCAGACCACGCCCGGCGCGACCAGCTCGGGCAATTGCTCCATCTGCAGTCCGGCGGCCGCAACGAGGCGGGGATGCCAGGTACCTTTCTCGACGTCGAGCAGCCCGAGCGGATCCGCACTTGCGGTGCTGGTGACCAATCGCCCGGTCAGCCGCTGGACGAAGAAACCGTGCACGTCGACCAGTGCCGCTGCCTGGCGAAGCACTTGCGGCTGGTGCTCGGCAAGCCAGGCAATGGCGTAGAGCGCCGGCGTCGGGTCCGGGGGCTTGCCGCTCCAGTCGCGGATCGCCTCGCGGCCGAGTTCGGCCGAAAGCCTGATAACCTGCGGCCGGGCGCGTTCGTCGAGCCACAGGATCGCCGGCATGAGTGCTTTGCCGGCGCTGTCCACCAGCGTGAAGGTCTCTCGCTGGTGAGCGATGCAGATCGCCGCCACCCGCGTAGCGCCGACCGCCTCGGTGACCTGCTTCAATGCGCCAAGCAGCGCCGTCCACCAATGTTCGGCGTCCTGCTCGAAATGGCCGGGCTTCGGATTTGAAAGCGGGTACGGCTCGCGCGCCTGGAACAGCTCCTCGCCGTCGCGCGCGAAGGCAATCGCCTTCACGGCCGTGGTCGAGGCGTCGATCCCGATTACGACATCGTCCATCAGGCGGAGATCCGGCGGGGTCAGGCTGCGTTTGTAACGAACCGTCCGTCCGACTGGTCGAGACGGCGGCGGATCTGGGTTATCACCATCGAATCGTCGGGTACACAATTTTCATAGGTCAGGAAGTCGCCGGTCTTGAGCGGCTTGACCACCTTGGCGCGTTCGGCAAGGCCGAGCGGCAGGGCGCCGCGGGCGCGCGCATCCCCCCAGGTCATGGCGAAGCCGCGATAGTCGTTCTCGCCGATCATGCCGAGCGACTGGCCAACGCCAAGATCGCTCTTGGCGACCGCCACCGCCTCGGCCACAGGATGGTCGAGCGGCTCCATGTCGGCCCGCTTGTAGACCACGGCGCGCGCCGCCGACAGCGGCACTTCCAGGCTGGTCAGATGATAGGGCCGGAAGATCGTGAAATAGGGGCCCTTGCCGACCTTGAGGTCGATCATGCGCTCCAGCACACGCGGATGCCGGGTCTCGATGACGCAGAACACGCCGGGCGCCACTCCCTTGCCGATCGAGTAATCGACCACGCCCTTGCGATGCAGCACGCCGCCATCCTCGCGCGGGCAAAGCACGCTGGCCAACTCCTCCAGCGTCGCGGTCGGGCCGTGCATGCCCGGCACGTCGGGCACCAGGCCGGTCGCATTGGCGATCGCCACCATCTCGATCGCCGTCTTCGAGCCGTCGACGAATTCGACCAGCATGCGCGCATTCATGTTGCGCTCGGCCGCCTCCTTCTCGTAGTCGGCCGGCATGGCGTCGATCTTCAGCGGATTGTTCTTGCCCTTGCCGGCGGCGATGATGTTGAAGCCGAGGCTTTTGGCAAAGCCGATGATCTCCAGCGTGCAGGCGGGCTCGTCGCCGGCGGCACCGGTATAGACGACGCCGGCCTTGCGTGCCTCCTCCTTGAGGAAGCGGCCGATGGTGATGTCGGCCTCGACATTGAGCATGACGATATGCTTGCCGTTCTTCATCACTTCGAGCGCAAACAGCGTGCCGATATTGGGATTACCCGTTGCGTCGATGATGACGTCGATCCGGCCGGCCGCCGCCAGCGCATGCAAATCTTCGGTCACCGCGATCTTGCCGGCCTCGATGGCGCGGTCGATCGCGGCCGCATTGCCGGCATGGACGATGTCGGAACGGTCATGGCCAGCGAGCAGCGCCGCGTCGATCGCTGCCTGCGGCCTGACTTCGGAAATGGCGCCGATCCGCATGCCCGGCATCAGCGCGACCTGGACGACGATGTCGGTGCCCATCTGTCCGGCGCCGGCAAGCCCGATGGTGATCGGCCCCTGCTGTTCAGCGCGCTGCAGAAGTTCCGCTGCAAATTGCGGATGGGACATGTCGCTTCCTCCAGTTCCTGACGCGCCGCAGCGTCCAAATCAACGGTTTGAACATTTCTATTTGCAAATGAAAAATATTTCAACCGGCAATTGGGCATTGTCGCTCTGCAATCGGCCGAAGACGATTGGAGGAGCGGTCATCCACACGGCCGTGCCTCCGCAGTCAGAAGGACGCGGCATATTCAGGTTGATTGGGTGCAGCCTTGTTGTAGCTCAGCTGCCGATTTCGAAGAAGGGCGCACCAAGCAGGCCGGGAACGACATCGATGCCGAGGCCCGGCCCATCCGGAATGCCCATACGGCTTCCCGAAACCGGCGGCATGTTGGATGCGGTGCGCACCGTCACCCATTCGTGGAAGGCGATGGCGTGCAGCCGGCGCTCCTCCGGCGTCGACAGCGACAGATGCGCCATGGCCGATGTGTCGATCTCGGCGCCGCCAGTGTCTTCGACCGTGATCATGAAGCCGAGGTCGACGGCAAGGTCGCGGATCTGGCGCGTTTTGGTGACGCCGCCGAGGCGCGAGATCTTCAGCGTCAGCCCGTCGGCCGCGCCCTTGCGGTGGATGTCGAGCATATCGTCCAACGAGGCGACGGATTCGTCGAGCACCATCGGCTTGTCGAGCGAGCGGCGCACCGACAGGCATTCGCCGATCGTCGTGCAGGGCTGCTCGAACGTGTAGTCGATGGTGCGCGTCGCATCCACGAACTGGCGCGCCTCGTAAGGGGTCCAGCCGGCATTGGCGTCGCAGAAGATGACGGTGCCCTTCGGCACCGCGGCGGCAACGGCTGTGACGCGTTCGATGTCGTCATGGACGTTGCCGCCGACCTTGACCTGCAGCCGTTGAAATCCTTTCCCGACGATGTGCTTAGCAAGTGCGGCCATCGCGTCGACCGTGCCGTGGGTGACGACCTTGTAGAGTTCCGCCGTCTCGCTCTCGCGGCCGCCAAGCAACGTGACCAGCGGCACGTCGGCGGCGCGCGCCGCGAGATCCGAGCATGCCATGTCGAGCGCCGACTTGATGTAGGGATGGCCCTTGAACACCGTGTCCATCAACCTGTTGATACTGGCAAGCCCGCGTGGGTCATGGCCAATGAGATGCGGCGCGATCTCGACGACGCCGGCGCGAGTACCCGCAGCGAAGGCAGGCGAATAGAAATTGCCAAGCGGCGCCATCTCGCCCCAGCCGGTGAGCCCGCTATCGGCGGTGACGGCGACGATCACCGCGTCGAACGCATCGGCGACACGCCCCTTGGACATGCGGTAGGGCCCGTCCACGAAGGGCTGCACGACATGGTAGGCCTTGATGGTTTTGATCTGCACGTTTTCTGTCCGTTGTCTGTGTTCCGGGATGTCCGTCAAATTTGTCGGGCTCAGCCGCCTTTAGGTCGGCCGGCACGATCGGCGCCGGCGCCCTTTGAGCCGCGCTGTTCCAGCCCGCGCGCATAGGCGAGCAGTTCTTCGAAATCCAGGTCGATATGGTCCTTGGCGTGGCGCTGTGCGGCGCGCATGTCGCTGCCCTTGAGCAGCCGTACATAGGTCTCGTGAGCATCTACGGCAGGCACCGGCTCGTTGCGCGCCCGCTGGTGCAGCGCGAAATACATCTGCAGCCGGCTGGTCAGCCGCTGCCAGGTTTCCAGCAGCACCGAATTGTCGGCCCATTCGTGGATCAGGCCATGCAGTTGCAGCGCTGTTTCGATCTGCCGCGTCGTGTCCAGGCCGCGCGTCGCCTGCTTCACCGCCGCATGGCGCCGGTCAAGCTCGTCGAAGAAGCGCTGGTCGCGAAGCGGCCAGGTCCGCGCGATGGCGAACTCGTCGAGCACCTTGTTGAGCGAATAGGCGTCGTCGATGTCCTTGGCGGTGACGTTGATGACGAAGGTTCCGGCGTAGGGGATGCTGGTCAGGATGCCTTCCTGCACCAGCTCGCGCATTGCCTCGCGCAGCGGCGCGCGGCTCACCCGCATCTGCTCGGAAATCCTGAGTTCGTTGAGCTTCTGTCCCGGTTCCAGCCGGCCGGTCAGGATCGCCCGCCGGAGCAGCCCCACGATCTCGGCCCTGCGTGTCGTATCCGCGATCGGACTGAAATCCAGCTTTGCCATTCGGCTGCTCCAGGGAACCGAAAGCAAGACAAGCAGATTGTCGACAATCTTACAAGAGCTGGATTCTCGATCCTGGAGACATTGGCGCCCTTCCGGCCTCGGCCAGCCTGACCATGCAAGCCGACCAGGTCCCGGCCGCTGAGCGTCAGCTGGCTTCTCGCAGCGGGAAACAACCTGGTGCGTAGCCTTCGCAATGTCCATTGACGACTGGGAAGGTTTGTGTCACTAGCAGTGACATGAATTCACAAACGATGACTCAGAAATACGAGAGCCCGCTGCGGGCAGAGCAGGCGCAGGCCACGCGCGAGCGCATCCTCGCGTCCATTCGAACGATTCTGGAGCAAAATCCGTACAGCCTCCTTGGCTTCGATGAGGTTGCCGAGGTTTCGGGCGTAAACCGACGGACCATCTTCCGCCATTTCCCGACGAAGGAAGCGCTTTTGGAAGCCTTTTGGGCCAGCACCAATGCCTCTCTGGGAGTGCGGTTCTGGCCTGAGCGGGAGCAGGATCTGATCGATCTTCCTCCCGACCTTTTCGCCTCGTTGGACGCAATCGAAGGCGTAGTCAGAGCCTCGCATGCGAGCGCTACCGGGCGCGAGATGCGCCTGCAAGCCAATGGTGAGCGGCAACGTGCCTTTCAGAGCAGCCTTTCGCAAGTCGCAAACGGAATGGACCCGAAGGCGGCGCGCCAGCTTGAGGCCGTGATCCAGCTCCTGTTCAGCGCCACTGCCTGGCAGACGATGAAAGACTACTGGGGTCTTACCGGCCGTGAGGCCGGAGAGGCAGCCGCCTGGGCAATTCGCGCCTTGCTCAATGCGGCAAAATCGCAGCAAGGCGCTGTTCGAAAGGAAAAAGCAAGTGACTTGGCATAAGACCAAAGCGACGGTCCATCCGGCCGATTCGGTTCAAGGCTTCTGGGTAATGGGCGATCAGGTCGCTGTCCGGGCAAAGCTCGCTGGGACGGCACTCAACGTGATCGACGTCACGGTACCTCCTGGAAGCGGCACGCCGCCCCACACGCATCCTTCCGCGGAAATTTTCCGCATTCTCGAGGGCACCCTCACGATATGGACAATGATCGATGGGGTCGCGCAAGAATATGAGGTGGAACCCGGTGATGTCGTCACCATTCCGGGCAACGCGCCCCATGGCTATCGCAATGCTGGTCCCGTGCCGGTTATTTTCATGGCGATCGTCGACGACGAGATGATCGCATTCTTCGAAGAGGCTGCATCCAAGGACGCGCCCTCCGGCCCGCCGACCGCTGGCATGATTAACCGCGTGATCGAGCTTACCGGACGCCACGGGATCCGGATCCTGCAGGCGGCCTGACCGGCGAAACCGTTGCGCCAGGATTTGACCTGGAAGACGGTGCCTTATGCCGCCTAAATCCAGCAGTCCATCCATCCAGGTCGAAGCGGGCGTTCGCGCGAGTGATACGTGTAGCCGCGACAAGCCGTCGGCTGGATGGATGTCTCGTTTGCTGATCCACAAACTGCCTTCACAGTTGGAGAGCGCCTCTATGCTGCCATCGTCGCCAGAGCCGCCGTTCGCACTACGGCTTGAATCGGCCGTGTCGAAAACATCAGCAAAAACGGCGCCCTTGGCGTGGGAGCCGAGGGCGCCGCGGGACCGGAACCTGATGGGGGTTATCAGGTGGCCGGTTTCTCGGGCAGCGGCGAGATCGGCATTCCCGGGCCGATCTTCTGCAGATTGCCGGTAATCACCCGGTCGCCTTCGGCCACACCGCTCAAGATGGCGACCTGATCGCCATTGGTCGGTCCGAGCGAAACGATACGCTGGTCGACCGTGTTGTCCTTGCCGACGACATAGAGGTATTTGCCGAGCTGGCCTGAGCCGAGTGCCGTCTGCGGTACCATCAGCGCATCGGGCTGCTCTTTGACGTGCAGCCGGACGCGGACATATTGGCCGGGGAGCAGCGTGAACTTGCCGTTGCCGATCGTCGCCCGTGCCGTGATCGTGCCGGTCGAGCGGTCGATCGTGTTGTCTATGAAGGTAAGATCGCCCTTCTGGCGCGGTTCCGTTTCACCGGGAAGCAGGACGTCGACGCTGATCGGTCCTGCGGCGCGGGCCTCCTCGATCTGGGCCAGGTCCGTTTCGCTCGGATTGAAGGTGACGTAGATCGGATCGAGTTGCACCAACGTGTTGAGCACCGTGCCGGCGACGCTGACCAGCGTTCCGACGGAAGCCTGGCTGCGACCGATACGTCCCCCGAACGGGGCACGGATTTCGGTGTAGCTCAAATTGAGCTCGGCGGTCCGTACGGCGGCTTGATTCACGGCGAGCGAGGCCTGTGCCCCGCGCAAGGTGCTGGTGCGCTGGTCGAACACGTCCTTGGCGAGATAGCCGCTCTTGGCGAGTTCGCTGCCGCGCCCGAGATTGGAGCGCGCATAGTCGAGCGTCGCCGTGTCGCGCTGGATAAGCGCCTTCGCCTGCTCGAGGGCAGCCTGGAAATCCTCAGGGGCGATCTTGTAGAGAAGGTCGCCCTTCGCAACGTCGCTGCCGTCGGTAGCGACCTGCTCCTGCAGATAACCCGGCACGCGCGCCTGCAGCGTGATGCTGCGGATCGGCTCCACCCGGGCGGCGTAGTCGAGATAGATCGGGATCGTCTTCTTGACGACGCTCACCACCGGCACCGGCATGACAAAAGCTTCCGGCTTGGGGGTTGCCGCCCCGGCTGTGCCGGCGTTGAGGCTGAGGCTGCCCATGTCGAGCAGGTGAACGCTCGCCACCGAAATCGCCCCAAGGGCGACGGCCGTTCCCAGCGCGATTTTCCATTTACGCATGATCAATTCTCCAGTCCTATTCGGCCGCTTCGGCCAATGGCTCGAAGGCGGGTTCGGCAGTTGGTTGTTCGGTCGCTTCGGAAACCGGTTCGCTCTCGCTGCGGCGCTCGCGCAGCTGCTCGATCACCGCATAGAAGACCGGCACGAACACCAGCGACAGGATCGTCGCCGCGACCATGCCGCCAAAGACGGTGGTGCCGATCGACTGCCGGCTTGCGGCACCCGCACCCGTGGCGAACATCAGCGGCAGCACGCCGAGGATGAAGGCGAAGGCGGTCATCAGGATCGGCCGCAGCCGCAGCCGCGCGGCTTCCATCGCGGCGTCGACGATGCTGAGGCCTTCTTCGCGCCGGCGCCGGGCAAACTCGACGATCAGAATCGCGTTCTTGGCCGCCAGTCCGATCAGCATGACGAAGCCGATCTGCGAATAGACGTCGATCTGCATGCCGCGCAGCCACAGCACGACGAATGCACCGAACAGTGCGAGCGGCACCGCCAGCAGCACCATGAACGGCATCGCCCAGCTCTCATATTGCGCGGCGAGGATCAGGAAGACGAAGACGATCGCGAGACCAAAGACGACGGATGCGATCGATCCCGCCTTGAGCTCCTGATAGGTGATGCCGGTCCATTCGTAGCCGAAGTCTCTCGGCAACGCCGTGGCAGCGGCGCGTTCCATCGCCGCCACCGCCTGGCCGGACGAAAAGCCGGGGGCGGCGCCGCCATTGATCAGGGCCGACGCATTGTTGTTGTAGTGCGGCACGGTCTCGGGGCCGACGACGGGCACAAGCTTGCCCAGCGTGCTCAGCGGCACCATGCCACCCGACGCATTGCGGACATAGAGCCGCGATATGTCGGCCGGACCGGCACGAGAATCCTTGTCGGCCTGTATCGTCACCCGGAAGGTGCGGCCGAACAGGTTGAAATCGTTCACATAGAGCGAGCCGAGATAGATCTGCAGCGTGTTGAAGACGTCCGGCAGGTTGAGCCCGAGCAGCTTCGCCTTGGCGCGATCGAGATCGTAGTTGAACTGCGGCGTCGAGGTCGAGAACGACGAGAACAATTGCTGCGGGTTGAGCTCCGGCTGCTTGCGCGCCTCGGCAATCACGGCCTGCGTCGCATCGTTGAGCGCCACGCTGCCGCGGCCGGTCAGGTCCTCGACCTGGAACTCGAAGCCACCAGTGGTGCCGATGCCCGGGATCGACGGCGGATCGAAGCTCAGCGCAAAAGCCTCCGGAATTTGCAGCAGCTTGTTGCGCACGTCGGCGACGAGCTTAGACGCGCTCTGATCGGGGCCGCGTTCGTCCCATGGCTTCAGGATAGCGAATTCGACCGCCGAATTCGACTGCGCGGCACTGGTCAGGAAGTTCAAGCCGCTGATCGAGCCGACGATGTCGACGCCGGGCGTGTTCTGCAGGATGTCGCGCGCCTTTTGCGCCACCGCATCGGTGCGTTCCAGCGAGGCCCCGTCGGGGAGCTGGATGACGACGAAGAAATAGCCCTGGTCCTCGACCGGAAGGAAGGTCGAGGGCAGGCGCTGCCAGACGAAATAGGTCGCGACAAGTCCGGCCGCGAACACGCCAAGCATGATCCAGCGCAGGCGGATGAGAATGCGCACACCATTCGCATAGGCATGCGCCAGCCGTTCGAAGCCCATGTTGAACCAGCGGAACAGCACGAACTGCGTTTCCGGCCGGTGGCGCAGGAAGGCGGCGCTGAGCGACGGGGTAAGCGTCAGCGAGACGAAGGCCGAGATGCCGAAGGAGATCGCCACAGTCAGTGCGAACTGGTTGTAGAGCCGGCCGGACACGCCGGGAATGAAGGCAACCGGCACGAACACAGCCATCAGCACGGCGGTCGTGGCGATGATCGGGCCGGTAACCTCCGCCATCGCGGTACGCGTGGCAGCCAGCGGTTTGAGGCCGGCCTCAAGTTGGCGTTCGACATTCTCGACGACGACGATGGCGTCGTCGACGACGAGGCCGATCGCCAGCACCATGCCGAGCAGGCTGAGCATGTTCAGCGAGAAGCCAAGCATATGCATGACGGCCAGCGTCGCCACCAGCGACACCGGAATTGCGATCGTCGGGATGATCGTGGTGCGCCAGCTTTGCAGGAAGATGAACACCACGGCGACGACCAGGACCAGCGCTTCGCCGAGCGTGATCAGCACGTCGTGCATCGAGGCGGAAACGAAACGTGTCGTATCATAATGCATGGCGTAGCTGACGCCCTTCGGGAAACGGGCCGACAGCTCCTGCATCTTGTCCTTGACGCGCTGCTGCAGATCGAGCGCGTTGGAGCCCGGCATCTGGTAGACCGCGAGCACCACCGTCGGGTCCTTGCCGAAGAAGGCCGACGACGAATATTGCAGCGCGCCGAGCTCGATGCGCGCAACGTCGCGCAGCCTGACCAGCGAGCCGTTGGCGGTATTGGCCCGCACGACGATGTCGCCGAACTCCTTGGGATCGCTCAGCCTGCCGATGGCGTTGACCTGCATCTCGAAGGCAGTGCCGGCCGGAGCCGGTGATTGCCCGATCTTGCCGGCCGCCACCTGGACGTTCTGCTCGGCGACGGCGTTCTGCACGTCGACGGCAGTAATGCCGAGATTGGCTAGCTTGTCGGGGTCGAGCCAGATGCGCATCGAATAGCGCCGCTCACCGAAGATCTGCACGTCGCCGACGCCGGGCAGGCGCTTCAGCGGATCGACCACCTGCAAGTAGGCGAGGTTGCTCAGCGCGACCGGGTTGACGGAACCGTCTGGCGAGGTGAGGTCGACGATCAGGACGAAGTTCGGGTTCTGCTTCTTGATCGTCACGCCGCCCTGATTGACGATGGCCGGCAACGAGGAAGCCGCCTGCGAAACGCGGTTCTGGACGTCGACGGCCGCCGTGCTCAGATCGTAGCCGACGTCGAAGGTGATCGTGAGCGTCGAGGAGCCGTCATTGGAGCTCGACGACGACATATAGGTCATCCCCTGGACGCCGTTGATCTGCTGTTCGAGCGGCGTCGTCACCGTGTCGGCGACGACCTGCGCGCTGGCGCCCGGGTAATGGGCGCTGACCACGACCTGGGGCGGCGTGATGTCGGGAAACTGCGAGACGGGCAGGAGGAAATAACAGATCCCTCCGGCGAGCACCATGATGATGGCGATCGCCGACGCAAAGATCGGACGATGAATGAAGAAGTTTACCATGATATGCACGCCTCGCCCGATGCTCTGGCCCGGCCAAACGCCCTGGCTACCCTGGAAAGCCGCCGGCTGCGTGTTGAGCCGGAATCTTCGAGAAAGCCGAAATCTTCAAGGCTGCGCGGCGCATTGCGGCGCTCGGCCTGTTCGTCCGCCAGCGCACGCAGCATCGCCTCGAAAGACCGCGGGTCGACGCGGTCGGCCTTCATCAGCATGCGGATCATCGGATCCCTCACAACTTCATCGATCGTCAGATCATTGCGCTGCGACATCGAAGCGGCTCCTGGTTTTTGCTGATCCGCGGCAAGCCGCGGATCGGGTGTTTTCTTGCTCGCCGGCCGGGGCCGTAAGGTGCGGTTCGTCCCCTTGCCGATCGGGGCGGGGTTGATGGCCGGCACTTGCGAGTTTGACATGATGCAATGCGGGTGTTACAGGTAAGTAACATCTCTAACGTTACAGACCGGTAACACCCTAGTCAAGAGGTGCGCCGAGGGAATTTCGGGAAACGCAATCACGGAGGTTTTGATGACAGACGGTGTTGTGGAGCGTGTTCGCCCCCGGGACAGGATCCTGGAGACGGCACGGGACATGTTTCACAAGCATGGCATTCGCGGCGTCGGCATCGACGCCATCACTGAGGCGGCCGGCACCAACAAGATGACGCTCTACCGGCATTTCGAGTCCAAGGACGACCTGATCATCGAATGTCTGCGGGCGACCGCTTGCAGCGCCAACGCGATGTGGGAAAAGTTCGAGGCCGAGAATCCGGGCGACAAGCTGGCGCAGCTGCATGCCTGGGTCCGGATGGCGGCCGATTGCCTGATGTCGGATCGTCGCGGTTGCGACATGGCCAACGCCGCCATCGAGCTGAGCGAGGCCGATCATCCGGCAAGGCAAGTGATCAAGGAACTCAAGGAAGCGCAGCGCGAGCGTCTGGTCTCGCTGTGTCGCGATGCGGGTATCGGACAGGCCGAGCTTCTCGCCGATACGCTGTCGCTTCTGCTCGAGGGCGCCCGCGTCAGCCTGCAAAGCGTCGGCGCCGAGGGCCCGAGCGCGCAGTTCGTCCGCATGGCGGAAGGCCTGATCACGTCTTTCAGGGCCAGATAGTCTCGCAAGCGGCGAAACGATACGTGGCGTTTCGATTGCGGGCCGCGTCGCCGGGTGATGTCTCGTCCCATCGCGATGTGCCATCTCGCGTCTCCTGTGCCGATCCTCCGCACCATGGCCGGCGCGGCGTTGATCGCTGGTCGTGAGGCAGGATAGGGCCGCCGGCGAACCGGTGAGAGTGACAAGTGTGACAGGATTCTGCCCGACAAGCCGCGGCGGTCGCAGCGAAGCTCATCGATCCGCGGATCAGCAAACGTGTCCGGTGCTGTCCCGACCGCAAGCATTGGCCGCTATCCCGGAGCTGGAACAAAAAAAGCCCGCTGCCGGGAGGAGGTGGCAGCGGGCTCGATTTCGAATACGGCACGGGAGGAGGTGTACCGCACTCAGCGTCGGCATCGCATCTGGGAGGAGTAGATGGCCGACACCTGCAAAACTATCGATTGCCCAATGATTCGGCAACCACAAAAGTTGCATAGGTGATGTGCAGATTTGCGGTATCAACCGAATTTTAACGATCGAGGCCCGAGCGACCATCGCCTCGCGCGACATCACTGCACCGGGACATTTTCCTTGAAGATCAGGCGCGGCTCGATGAATTTCCGCGTCAGATAGGGCGCCGACGAGGCGATCGAGCCGAGCAGGCGAATGACCGACTGTTCGGCGATCAGCCGCGCATTCTGGTCGATGACGACGTCGAGCAGATCGTCGACGAGATAGCCGCGCGTCTCGCGCGTCAGATCATGGCAGATGAACACCGGCTTCGTCTGCGGCCTGACTTCGAGCAATGCTTTTGCCACGCCCGAGCGCCCGGCGCCGATACAATAGATGCCGAGCAGCTCCGGCGCGTTGTGCAGCGCCTTCATGGTCGCGGTATAACTGACCTCCGGCTCATCGTTGATCTCCACGGCGCTAGTGACGGTTAGGTTGGGGAACTCCTCGCCGAGCACGGAGCGAAAGCCCATCTCGCGTTCCTCATGGCCGCGGTAGGAGCGTGAACCGACGACCATCGCCAGATGGCCCTGGCGGCCGCCGAGGAACCGTCCCATCAGCAGCGCCGCCGTACGGCCGGCCACCCGGTTGTCAATGCCGACATAGGCCGAGCGGGGCGCGCCCGGAACATCGGACACAAGTGTGACCAGGCGGATGCCGGCCTCGATGATCTCGCGCAAGATGTTGCGCGTTCTCGGGTGATCGACGGCAATGACGCCGACACCGTTCGCCTTGAGCGAGAGGTTTTCGACGGCCGCCTGCAAGGCACTCGGCGAGATGCCGGCGAGCTTGTGGATGCGGCAGGAGGCGACCAGCGGCAGGCGCGCCGCATAATCCTCGATGTGCCTGGCCAGATCGGCCATGAAGGCATTGCTGCCTATCGGCAGGAAGAATTCGAGATGCGCCGGCCGCGAGGGCAACGCTACCTGGTCGACCACCGGCAGATAGCCGAGCTGCTTGGCCGCCTCCATCACGCGCTGCCGGTTGGCGGCACTGGCTCCCGCCCGGTTGTTGAGCACACGGTCGACCGTCGCGGTCGACAGGCCGCAGCTCCTGGCAATATCCGAAACGGTGGCTTTCATGTCGCAACCATGTGGCGATGCGATCCAGTGCCTCGACGATCAGGCCGACCCCCGGCTGCTCAGCCGGGCCGTTGCGTGCCCTCGACCAGCGCGTCATGGATCTCCTTGTCCGACATGCCGGTGATGACGCGTTCGACTTCGGCGACGCTGGTCTTCTTCGGGTCGATATCGTCGGCGACCACCTTGCCGCGGCGCATGACGACGATGCGGTCGACCACCTGGAAGACATGATGGATGTTGTGGGCGATGAAGATGCAGGAATGGCCGGAATCGCGGGCACTGCGCACGAAGCTCAGCACGCCTTGCGTTTCGGCGACGCCGAGATTGTTGGTCGGCTCGTCGAGGATGATGAGATCGCTGTCGAAATGCATGGCGCGCGCAATCGCCACCGCCTGCCGCTCGCCGCCGGAGAGCGAGCCGATCGGCGTCGTCGGCGGGATGTTCTTCGAGATGCCGACCTGCTTGAGCAGGTCGCGGGCAACCACGTTCATCGCCTCCTGGTCCATGCGGTTGAGGAAACGCGGCGGCTTGATCGGCTCGCGTCCGAGGAACAGGTTGCGGGCGATCGACAGCTGCGTCACCAGCGCGGAGTCCTGGTAGATCGTCTCGATGCCATGGGCGATGGCGTCGCTGGTGCTGCGCAGATTCACCTTCTTGCCGCGGATGAAGATGTCGCCGCTGGTCAGCGGGACCGCGCCCGATAGCACCTTGATCAGCGTCGACTTGCCGGCGCCGTTGTCGCCGAGCAGTCCAACGATCTCCCTTTCGTTGACATGGAAATTGGCATCAACCAGCGCCTGCACGCGGCCATAGGACTTGCGGATATTTTCCATGCGGACAAGCGGTTCGGCCATGGTTCAAGTCCCTGCCTGATGCCGGCGTTCCAGCCATGAATGGAGCGCCATCATGCCGAGGATGATGGCGCCGATGAAAATATTATAGGCAAGGCCGGGCACACCGATCAGCACGATGCCGTTGCGCATCACGCGCAGGATCAGGATACCGAGCACCGTGCCGATGATTGTGCCGCGCCCGCCGGTCAGCGCCGTGCCGCCGATCACCACCATGGCGATGACTTCGAGCTCGTAGCCGGTGCCGCTGTTGGGGTTGGCCGCAGAGGTGCGTAGCGAGGAGATGACGCCGGCAAGCGAGGCCAGGATCGACGACAGGATGAACAGGCCGATCTTGACGCCGCTGACATTGACGCCGCGCGCCCTTGCAGCACTCGGGTTGCCGCCGGCCGCCTGGATCCAGTTGCCTGTCCGGCTCTGCGTCAGAACGTAGCCGAGCACGATTGCGGCGGCGATGAACCAGAACAGCGACATGTAGATACGGAACGGCCCGATGAAGAAATCGCCGACCAGCGCTTCCGCCAGCCAGCTGCCCTCGGCGCTCCAGGTCCGCTGCGGAAACCCGTTGGTGACGAACAAAGCGGTGCCGCGCACCACCAGCAGCATGCCCAGCGTCACCAGGAAGGACGGGATCTTGAGTTGCGTCACGAAGCAGCCATTGACCAGTCCAATGAATGCAGCGACCACCAGCGAGATGACGAAGGCGGCTTCGAGCGAGGCGACGCCGCTGTTGAACAACGTCCACATCAGGACCGGCGAGAAACCGAACACCGAGCCGACCGAGAGGTCGAATTCGCCTGATGTCATCAACAGCGTCATCGCCAGCGCGATCAGCCCGAGCTCGACCGTGAAGGCCAGCGTGTTCGAGATGTTCTGCGGCGACAGGAAGTCGTGGTTGATGCCCCAGAACACGGCGATCTCGACGACGAGCAGCACAAACGGCCCGAACTCGGGCCGCGCGATCGAGCGTTGGATAAGAGAACGATTTTCCACCTTGGACCCGCGATAGGATTGGATTTGGCCGCGACCGCAACCGGCTTCGGCGGAATGATGAGACGGTCACGGCCGCCGAAGCGGCCGTGGCCAACTCGATCGCGGATTTATTTGCCGGACAGGATCTTGTCGTAGACCGCCGCGGTGTCCTTCTCGTAGAGCGCGCCGGTGATCACGTCGAAGCCAGGCGGGATACCGCTCGCCGCCATGTTGGCGAGCGAGAGCGCGACGTAGCTGGTCGCCTGCGGATCCTGCCATTGGCCGGCATTGACGTAGCCGTTCAGCACTTCCTGGGTGGTGTCGAGCGAGTTGCCCCAGCCGACGACCGGGATTTCGCCCGGCTTGACGCCGACCTGGTCGAACACCCGCTTGATCGAGCCGGTGACAAGGTCGCCGAGACCGATGACCGCCTTGACCTTGGCCCGGTTGGCGGTGAGGTAATCGACCATGCGGTTGATCACTTCGGCCTGGTCGAGCGTCGCTTCGGTGATTTCATAGGTGATGCCGAGCGGCTCGAAGACGCTCTTGATGCCTTCCTCTTCCTGGACGCCATAGGTGGCGCCGGGAATTTCGACCGGCATCCAGACGAAGTCGCCCTTCTTCACCAGGCCCTTGTCGACCAAATACTGCGCCCAATGCTTGCCGAAGGTGACGTTGTCGCCGCCGACATAGGCGTTGAAATCCGCCTTCGGGTCGGGCGTGTTGAAGTTGATGATCGGGATGTTCGCCGCCCGCGCTTCCTTGACGATCTCGACAAGGCTGCCCGGATCGGGGCTGGTCGTGGTGATGCCGTCGGCCTTGGCGGCGATTGCGGCGCGGACGGCTTCCTGTTGCGACGCCACGTCGCCATTGTGGAACGACGTGTTGACGGTGTTGCCGGTGTCCGTCGCCCATTGCTTGGCGCCGGCAAGGAAGTAGGTCCAGACCGGATCGGCCGGGCCGCCATGCGAAATCCAGTAGAACGTCTTGGCCTGTGCCGCGGCCGGAATGGCCAGCGCCACCACCAAGCCAAGTACAAGCAGTCTTAGCCTCGTCAGCATTTGATTTCCTCCCATTTGAACCGAACTCCTCCTCCGACGACGATCGCGGCCAAAGCCGTGCGCGGCCAACAACCGTGGTCGCATTTGCCAGCGTCGACCTGGGCGCATTAGAGCATTCCCTTTTTCGACCGATGGCAAGCCTCCATCGCCAATGGACGTTGGCGCAAGGCACCACGCCATCAGCAATCCCATCAGATTGCATCAGTTTGGCTGATATTTTCCAGGCGGCCGACGATCGGCCTTGTGACCGTCATGCAATCCCGCGCGGCGGCGCGCCGAGCACGTATTGCTCTAGGTCGATAAGCGTCCCGGTCATCAGCCCGGAGGCGTCGCTGAGCAGGAACAGCGTTAGCTGGGCGACTTCGTCCATGGTCAGCAATCGACCAAGCGGCAGGCCGGCGGCGGCAATCTTTGCCCAGTTTTCGCCCTTGCCCAGCGTGCGCGCCTGCATCTCTTGTTCGGCCGGCGTCGCTACCCAGCCCATGTTGATGCCGTTGACGCGGATGCGATCGGAAAGATGTGCGTTGGCAATGTTTCTGGTCAGCGTCGAAAGCGCGCCCTTGGTTGCGGAATAGATGGCAAGGTCCGGCGCACCGCAATGCGCATTCACCGACAGTATGTTGACGATGGCGCCCGCCGCCCGCCGTGTCTTCATGTCGGCTACGGCCCCCTGCATGAGGAAAAACGGCGCGCGCGCATTGACGGAAAACAACCTGTCCCAGTCGTCGATTGTGCCAGTTTCCAGAGAGGCCCGGTCGGTGAGGGCCGCGGCGTTCACCAGACAATCGATGCGGCCGAGTCTTTTGATCGCTTCCGCCATGACAGCTGCAGGCGCGGCCGGATCTCCAAGGTCGGCCTGGATGAAGACGACGGGCCGGCTTGGTCGTGAAAGCTCTTCGGCGATGCGTCTGCCACGCTCGGCATTGCGGCCGACAATGGCGATCCCTTCGCCGCCGTCGGCTGAGGCCAGCCGGACGATGGTCTCACCAAGTCCTTGCGTTCCGCCGGTAACGACAAGGGTCTTGCCCTCAAGAGCGACGATCAATGGACTCTCCCGAATGCCGACGAGCAGGTAATTTCCAATCAGAGAATTCTAGAATATATCGGATGTAGGGTGGGGGACTAGATGAGGTCGGCCCTTGCGAGGTCACGCATCAGATGGCTGGCGCCGTAGGTCCAGTGTGGGCAGTCGGGCGACAGCCGCACGCGGTTGACCAAGGCGCCGAATTTCTCCGACGAGATGGTGACGATGTCGCCGACCTTGTGGGTAAAGCCCTTGCCTGTTTCGCCGCGATCCTTCGACGGCACGAACATGGTGCCGAGATAGAGCGCCAGCCCGTCCGGGTATTGGTGATGTGGCCCCATGGCGGCGGCGACCAACTCTTCCGGCGAGCGGCTGATCTCGGCCATCGAACTGGCGCCCTCCAGCGAGAACCCATCCTCGCCTTCGACTTTCAGGCGTACGATCGCCTGCTTCACGTCGCCAATGGAAAATGTCTCATCGAACAGCCGGATAAAGGGGCCAAGTGCTGCCGAAGCGTTATTGTCCTTGGCTTTGCCGAGCAGCAGCGCCGAGCGCCCCTCGACGTCGCGCAGATTGACGTCGTTGCCGATCGTCGCCCCGACAATCCTGCCGCTGCCGGCGGCAATCATGGCGATCTCCGGCTCCGGATTATTCCATGTCGAAACCGGATGCAGGCCGACATCGGCGCCGAAGCCGACCGAGGCCATCGGCTGGCATTTGGTGAAGATCTCGGCATCGGGGCCGATGCCGACTTCCAGATATTGCGACCAGGCGCCGCGCGCTATCAGCTTGGCCTTGATCTCCATCGCTTCCGGCGAGCCGGGCTTGAGCTTCGACAGATCGTGGCCAATCAGCCCGGCGATGTCGGCGCGAATGGCGTCGGCCTTTTCCGCCGAACCGCGCGCCTGCTCCTCGATCACCCGTTCGAGCAGGCTGACGACAAAGGTGACGCCAGATGCCTTGATCGCCTGCAGGTCGACGGGGGACAGCAGATACGGTTTCCCCGGATCGCGCGCTGTCTCGAAACTGTTAGCGGCAATGGCATCGAGCGGGCCGATCGGCCGCCCCTTGGCCGAGCGGACGTGCCCCGCCGGATCCGGCAATTCGCAAACGTCGCGCACGGTCGGCGCCACATTTGACGTGATGTCGAAGACCGTGCCGTCACGCACCGTGACCACCAGCGGATGGGAAGCATCGCTCGCCCGGGCGCGGCCCACGAAGAGGCCTTCGGCGGGCAAATGTGTGGCGTTCGTCATGGCTTACATTTCCTGTTGTCTTGTCCTTCGGCCGCGGCACTTTCAACAAATTCCCGTCAAAGGTCTATCCCGCTTGCAGGGCGAGCTTTGTCAATTCTTTCAAGCGGTCTTCGCATCGCTGGACCTTGATCGAGCCTGACGTGCGCCAACGGCGACGGAAAACGCTCTTTCAAAATAATGAAACCGTCGCTAGGGTTTTCACCTACTGAAATCTTCAGGTGACGCTTGCACTTACGGTTTTCCGATCCAATCTGGCAGAAGCCGCGGACAGCCACCGCGTTCCAGTCGCTTTTTCCAGCCGGCCAATGCGTCGATGTCGTTATCGTCGGCGGCGGCATTCTGGGTCTGTCAACGGCCTTGCACGCTGCCCGGCTCGGCCTTGCCGTCCAGGTGCTGGAGGCCGGCGAAATTGGCAATGGCGCATCCGGCCTGAACGGCGGTCAGGTCATTCCCGGCCTGAAATACGATCCGGACTGGCTGCTGGAGCATTTTGGTCTCGAACGCGGCGAAGCGCTCGTCAACTTTGCCGCCTCGACCGCTGACACCGTCTTCGAATTGATCCGCGACGAAAGACTGGCGGTGCCGTTCGTCCGCAATGGCTGGATCCAGGCCGCGCATACCGAGACCGCGCTGAAAGCGGCGGCGAACCGGGATCGGCAGTGGCGCGCCCGCGGCGCCGATGTCCGGCTGCTGAGCAGGACGGAGATCGCGACGATGACCGGCGCGCAAGGCTATCTCGGCGGCTGGCTCGATCGCCGCGCCGGTGTCATCGATCCGCTCGCCTACACGTCGGAACTGGCGCGCGTCGCTGCAGCGGCGGGCGTAAAGATCGCCGAGCGCCAGAACGTGATGCAGATCAGCAAGAATGCTGGCTTTTGGCACGTTTCTACGGAAAGCGGCGCCGAACTCCAGGCCAAGGCGGTCGTTCTGGCGACCAACGCCTATACCGGCGGCCTGCTCCCCGGCCTCGCCGAGACGATCGTGCCGCTGCATTCCTTCCAGATCGCGACAGCGCCGCTATCGTCCAATCTCGCGGCGGCGATCCTGCCGGAAGGGCAGGCGGTGTCGGATTCGCGCCGCATCCTCGTCTATTATCGCAAGAGTGCCGACGGCCGGCTGGTGCTCGGCGGGCGCGGCCGCATGGCTTTCCCGAACGGCCCGGCCGACTGGGCGCATCTGGAACGCGCGCTGCTGCGGCTTTATCCGGCGCTGTCAGACATTGCCATTGAAAAGCGGTGGTTCGGCCGGGTGGCAATGACGCCGGACCATCTCCCGCATATCCACGAGCCAGAGAAGGGCCTGCTGGCGGTCGTCGGTTGCCAGGGCCGCGGCATCGGCCTGATGACCGCGCTTGGCGAGCGCATCGCCTCCTACCTGTCGAGCGGCGACACCAGGCAATTGCCGTTCCCGGTCTCGCCGATCCGGCCATTCCCGTTTCATGCGTTTCGGCAGGTCGGCGTTGCCGCGACGATCGCCTGGTACCGGATGCTGGACGCCTTCGAACGCTGACGTTCATGCCCAAGCGTGAAACAGCTTGACAGCTTCACGAATATGAAAAAAGTTTAGTCGATTTCAAATTATGATGGGTAGTCGATGTCGACCATCGCCGCAACGCAGCCGCTGCCGGAAACCCGGTCTTCGCCGGGTTTTCGCTTCGCCATGCTGCTGCCCGGCGGGTTGGTCACGTTCTTGCTGATCCTTTTCGCCCTCGGCCTGGTGTTCTTTCTCGCCTTTCGCGGCAATGACGGCTCGCTGCTGGGGGCTGGTTTCACCCTTGCGAATTTCGTCACTGTGGCCACCGATCCGCTGTACTGGACGGTGACGCTGCGCTCGCTGGGCATCGCCGGCCTGGTGACGCTGGCAACCGTCGTCACCGCCTATCCCGTTGCCTACTATCTGGCTTTCCATGCCGGGCAGCGGCGCGGGCTGCTGCTGTTCCTGCTGACCCTGCCGTTCTGGACCAGCTATCTGCTGCGCGTCTTCGCCTGGAAGATCGTGCTTGCCTATAATGGCGTGCTGAACTCGGCGCTGATCGAAAGCGGCATCTGGTCGGAGCCGACATTGGCGTTCTTGAATACGCCGGCAGCGGTCGTCGTCACGCTCGCCCACGCTTATGCGCCGTTCGCTATCCTGCCCATCTATGTGGCGCTGGACACCATCCCGAAATCGCTGCTCGAGGCCGCTTCCGATCTCGGCGCAAAACCATTCACCAGCTTCCGCCGCATCGTGCTGCCCAATTCGATGCCGGGCGTGCTGGCGGCTGCTCTCGTCGTCTTCGTGCCGACCGTCGGCGATTATGTGACGCCGGCGCTGGTCGGCGGCCCTGCCAGTACAATGATCGGCACGCTGATCCAGGCCGAGTTCGGCAAGGCCAATGACTGGCCGTTCGGCGCCGCACTCGCCGTCGCCGTCATGCTGGTCATTCTCGCCGTGGTGCTGGTGGTGCGCTTCGCCGACCGCCGATACGGCAGCCGCACATGAACACGGCGCGTATCGATGCAAGGCAGGGCGGCGGCTGGCTGGGTGTCTATGTCCTTGCCTATCTGGTGTTCCTGTATCTGCCGATACTGCTGATCCCGCTGTTTTCCTTCAACAATTCGATCCAGGCGGCATTTCCGCTGCAAGGCTTCACGCTGGAATGGTACGGCACGCTGGTCGGCAATTCGGCGCTGTCCGGTGCGCTTGCCACCAGCCTCGTCATCGGCGCCATTGCCGCCACTGGCGCAACACTCTGCGGCATTACCGTGTCCTATATGGACCTTTACGGCCGCTCGCCGCTGGCCGCCACGATCAGTGCCATTGCGCGGCTGCCGATCCTGATCCCCGGCGTCATCGTCGGCATCTCGCTGTTGATCCTGGTCAATCTCGCCGGTTTCGGGCCGTCGCGCATTGCCATTGTGCTCGGCCATGTATTGGTGGCGCTGCCGACGACGGTGGTGGTCATGCGCAGCCGCTTCGCCGCCATCCCGAAGACCATCCGCGAGGCAGCGCTCGACCTCGGCGCCTCGGACTGGACGACCTTCAGACGGGTGATGCTGCCGCTCAGCCTGCCCGCCATTATTTCGGCGTTCATGCTGGCCTTCCTGACCTCGTTCGACGAGTTCATCGTCGCCTTCTTCCTTGCCGGCACCGAGCCGACGCTGCCGCTTTATATCTGGAGCCAGCTGCGCTTCCCGAAATCGCTGCCGACCGTCATGGCGCTCGGCACGGCGATCCTGGCAGTGTCGTTCGTCATCGCCGCACTCGCCGAAATCCTGCGCCATCGCGGGCTTGCCGCCACCCGGCGGCCAGCGCCCGCCAGCCTGTCAAAACCAGAAGAAACCGAAAGAGGAGAACTGCAATGGCATTCGACCTGAAATCGATAACGGCAAAGACAGCGAAAACCGGACTGGCCGCCTTCGCGCTGGCGCTTGCATCGACTGTCGCCTTTGCCGGCGACAAGCTGCAATATTTCACCTGGTCGGGCTATGAACTGCCCGACTTCAACAAGAGCTTCCTCGCCGCGCACCCAGATGGCGTCGAAGCCGCGATGTTCGGCGACGACGATGACGCCTTCACCAAGGTCAAGGCCGGCTTCCGCCCCGATGTCGCGCACCCTTGCTATGACAAGGTGGCGCGCTGGAACAAGGAAGGCCTGCTGCAGCCGATCGACACCAAGCGCATCAAGAACTGGGATTCGATCTTCCCGGTCTTCAAGAACCTGCCCGACCTGCAGGCCGGCGACGGCAAGGTCTGGATGGTGCCGTGGGACTGGGGCAATACCTCGATCCTCTACCGCACCGATCTGGTGAAGAACCCCGAAGCCAGCTGGAACCTGCTCTGGGACAAGCAATATGCCGGGCGCATGGCGACCATCGATGCCGTCCACGACACACCGGTGGTGGCGGCCCTTCTGGCAGGCGTCAATCCGTTCGACATGACACCGGAACAGATGGACAAGGTGGCGGAAAAACTGCGCGAGCAGCGCCCGCTGCTCTCGAACTACACCACCGACATGACCTCGGTCGAACAGGCACTGGCGAGCGGCCAGCTGGTCGCGGCCATGACCTGGAACGCCTCGGCAACCTCGCTGAAGAAGCAGGGCGTGCCTGTAGAGTTCATGAAGCCGAAGGAAGGCATGCTGACCTGGGCTTGCGGTTTCGTCATGCTCAAGGACGCCAGGAACGTCGATCTTGCTTATGACTTCATCAACAGCCGGCTGGAAACGGATTCCGGAAAGTATCTGATCCAGGCCTACGGCTATGGCAGCTCGACCAGCTCGGCTTTCGCCGCCGTGCCAAAGGAGGAGTTGGAGAAACTGCAGCTGCCTTCCGATCCCGAGGTGATGCTGAAGACCACGATCTTCACCGGGCCGATGAAACAGAATGACGAACTCGCCAAGATGTTCGAGAAGGTCAAGGCAGGCGGCTGAGTTCGCTCTTCCTTCTCCCCTTGTGGGAGAAGGTGGATTGGCGCGCAGCGCCAAGACGGTTGAGGGGTGTTGGAAGGAATGAGGCGTTGGTGTTTTCTGGAACACCCCTCATCCGACCGAGCTTCGCTCGGCCACCTTCTCCCACAAGGGGGAGAAGGGAAGACCGCGCGGCGCCGGCCAAAAATACTGTAACAAGGACGAACGAATGGACATGCTGGACGAAGCGGCTGAGAAGCCGAAGGACGACGCCGACGTCAGGGTCGGCCGGCGCGTGCGGGCGCTCAGGCTGGAGCGCAATCTCTCGCTGGCCGAACTTGCCGCCAAAGCCGGTGTCTCGATAGGTGCGCTAAGCCAGATCGAGCGCGGCATGTCGTCATTGCGGGTCCGCGTGATCTGGCCGCTTGCCGCCGCCCTCGATATAGAGCCGTCGGCCCTGATCGCCGACGGCAATGATGTCGGCAACGATCTTTATTGTGTGCGCGCCAACAGCCGGCGTCAGATCCCGGTCAAGTCGGAAGGCACCGCCAAGGCGCTGCTGTCGCCGCCGGCCGCCACGCTGACCGGCATGCTGGTGACCGTGGAAGCCGGCGGCGGCACCGCGGAAGCCTATGCCCATGCCGGCCATGAATTCGGCTTCGTCCTGTCCGGCGAGGTCGAGCTGGTGGTCGATTCGACCAGATACGGGCTGAAGGCCGGTGACAGCTTCGCCTTCAAGAGCACCTTGCTGCACGCCTTCCGCAATCCGGGCAGCGAGCGCTGCCAGATCCTGTGGGTCAACACCACCAAGCCGTCCGAGGTTCGCGATGGCGCCTGATCCTCTCGTCCGGCTGGACAAGGTCTCCAAGATATTCCCCGGCGGCATCGTCGGGCTCGAGTCTGTCGATCTCGACATTGCCCGCGGCGAGTTCCTGACCTTGCTCGGGCCGTCCGGCTGCGGCAAGACCACCAGCCTGCGGGTCATCGCCGGCTTCGAGAGCCCGTCGAGTGGCAGGGTTCTGCTCGAAGGCGGTGACATCACGGCACTCAGGCCCTTCGGCCGTCCCGTCAATACCGTGTTCCAGGACTACGCGCTGTTCCCACACATGAACGTTGCCGAAAATGTCGGCTTCGGCCTGTCGCTGCGCAGGCTCTCCGGTGCCGAACAGGCAAAGCGCGTCGGCGCAGCGCTCGACATGGTCGGCCTTGCCGAGAAGCTCGGCGCCCGCGTGTCCGAATTGTCGGGTGGCCAACGCCAGCGCGTCGCGCTTGCCCGCGCCATCGTCTGCGAGCCGCGTGTGCTGCTGCTCGACGAGCCGCTATCGGCGCTCGACGCGCATCTGCGCGAGCAGATGCAGGTCGAACTGAAGCGGCTGCAGTCGCGGCTTGGCACCACTTTCGTCATGGTCACGCACGACCAGACCGAGGCGCTGTCGATCTCAGACCGCATTGTCGTCATGAACAAGGGCCGCATAGAGCAGATTGCGCCGCCGGCAACTCTTTACGACCGGCCCGCCACCAAATTCGTCGCCAGCTTCATCGGTACCATGAACCTTCTGCAGTCGCGCTTTGTCGGCCGTGACGGCGAGCGCCTGCTGTTCACTGCCGGCGTCCTGCCGCTGGAAGCGATTTCGGATAAAGGCGAGCTGCCTGGCGAGGGCACTGTGCGCACCATCGGCGTGCGTCCGGAGGATATTTTGGCCACGACCGAGGCCGCGGCCGGTACCGCACCGGTGCGGGTGAACAGCATCGTCTTTCACGGCCGCACCTTGCGCCTTCATGCAGAGCTGGGGCAGGGGACACAGGTGGTGATCGACGCGCCACGCCGGGCGGAGGGTTTTCAATTCAGCGTCGGCGACGTGGCGCATATCAGCCTGCGGCGCGGCGCCAACTGCCCTATGCTACCTAGCTAGTCTCACTCATTTTTAGAAAACCGGAGCACGGCCCATGAGCAATCATCTCAATTTTTTCATCGGCGGCAAATGGGTCGGCCCCGTGGTTGCGGCAACGCTGGATGTGATCGATCCGTCCACCGAAGAGGCCTACACCAAAATCTCGGTCGGCTCGAAAGCCGATGTCGACAAGGCCGTGGCGGCAGCCAAGGCGGCATTCCCGGCCTTCTCGCAAACCAGCAAGGCCGAGCGCCTGAAGCTGCTGAAGCGTATCCTCGAAGTCTACAATGAGCGCTACGAGGACATCGCCCAGGCGGTCAGCCAGGAAATGGGCGCGCCGATCAGGTGGGCGCGCGAGGCGCAGGCCTGGGCGGGCAGGGCGCATATGGAAGCCACCATCAAGGCGCTTGAGGATTACGAATTCAGCGAGAAGCGCGGCACCACCATGGTGGTCAAAGAACCGATCGGCGTCTGCGCGCTGATTACGCCGTGGAACTGGCCGCTCAACCAGATCGTCTGCAAGGTGGCGCCGGCGATCGCCGCCGGCTGCACGGTCATTTTAAAGCCTTCCGAAATCGCGCCGATCAGCGGCATCATCTTTTCCGAGGTGATGGACGCCGCCGGCACGCCGAAGGGCGTCTACAATATGGTGAATGGCACTGGTCCGGATGTCGGCCAGGTCATGGCTGGCCATCTCGACGTCGACATGGTCTCGTTCACCGGGTCGACCCGGGCCGGCATCATCGTCGCCAAGACGGCGGCCGAGACCGTCAAGCGCGTCGCGCAGGAGCTGGGCGGCAAATCGGCCAACATCGTGCTGCCCGACGCTGACTTCGAGACGGCGGTGCGCAAGGGTGTCAACGCCTGCTTCGGCAATAGCGGCCAGTCCTGCGATGCGCCGACCCGCTTGCTGGTACCGGCCGCCCGTCACGACGAGGCGCTGACGATCGCCAGGAAGGCCGCCGAATGGCACAAGGTCGGCGACCCGCGCTCGGAGGAGACCAAGCTCGGGCCGGTGGTCAGCAACGTCCAGTTCGACAAGATCCAGCGGTTGATCGAGGCAGGTATCGCCGAGGGTGCGACGCTGGTCACCGGCGGCCCCGGCCGGCCGGAACACCTCAACCGTGGCTATTATGTGCGACCGACCGTTTTCGGCCACGTCAGGCCTGGCATGACCATCGAGAAGGAGGAGATTTTCGGGCCGGTCCTGTCGGTCATCTCCTACGATGACGATGATGATGCGGTGAAGATCGCCAACGACACCGTCTATGGCCTGGCTGCCTATGTGCAGTCCGGGGATATCGACCACGCCCGCAAGATTGCCAGCCGCCTGCGTGCCGGGCAGGTGTCGATCAACTATCCGGAATGGGATACGTTTGCGCCCTTCGGCGGCTACAAGCAGTCCGGCAACGGCCGCGAATATGCCGACTGGGCCATCCACGATTTCCTCGAGATCAAGGGCATCATCGGCTACGGCGCCTGAGCGTTCAACATTGGCATTACGCTAACCGTCAAGTTTGTTGCGAGCGTTGGTGCCTCGGCATCGGCGTTCGGTTGAACGGCCACGACGGCTCCGTGGCCGCAATGTGAGTGCGAAGCAGGTCGCCTCAGATCGTCTTGAGATAGCCGGCCAACTGATCCGCCACCGTGCCCCAGCCGTCGTAGAAGCCCATCTCCTCGTGGCTGTTGCGCGTGGCTTCGTCGCGGTGGATGGCGGTGGCGGTGTAGCGCGTCGTCTCGCCATGCGATTGCAGCGCTATGACGGCTGTGATGAATGGGTCGCCTGACGGCCGGTAGCCTGGCAGCAGCGCATCGGTCCACACCAGCCGCTCGTCCTGGACGATCTCGAGGTAGCAGCAACGCCTATCGTTGACCTCCTTGCCGTCGGGCGACTGCATGCGGGTCCGGAACAGACCGCCGGGCCGCAGATCGATCTCGCAATCGGTGATGATCCACGGCTTCGGCGTGAACCATTGGCGGACATGGTCGGGTCTCGTCAGGGCCATCCACAGCAGTTCTCGCGGCGCCTCGATCGTCCGTTCGAGCACGAGGTCGAGCTTCGGATCGGGTTGGAACAACGGCACCATATTCATCTGTCTGTCTCCTTGAGTTTCAGTACGTAGTCGTCGAACTGGTCGAGACGGCGCTCCCACAGCGCACGCTGCTCGGCCAGCCAGTTTTCCGCGAGCTTCAACGGCTCCGGCGCGAGCCGGTAGGTCCTGACGCGGCCGGCCTTTTCCGAATGCACCAGCCCGTAGCCTTCCAGAACCCTGAGGTGCTCGATGAAGGATGGCAGGGCCATCTCGAACGGCTGGGCAAGCTCGCTGACCGAGGCGGGGCTTCGGTTCAGTCGCTCGACCACGCGTCGCCGGGTCGGATCGGCGAGCGCCCGGAAAATGCCGTCGATCGGCGGGGGGCTTTCGGTCTGCAGGCTCGTCATGGTCGTTTCCTTGCCTCGGCTATTTCGTGAGAAAATTAGCTCGGGAAATGGTTAGGAAAATTCCTTACCATTGGCAAGCGCGGAAATCGCGGAGCCCGGCGAGGCCGCTGGAAAAGTGAGCGGCGCGGTTTTAGGGTGCCGTCAGATTCGACCGGTCCGAGGACGCGTTTTGACGATCACCATGTACGGCATCACCAATTGCGATACGGTCAAGAAGGCGCGTTCCTGGCTGGCGAGCCACGATGTTGCCTATCGCTTTCACGACTACAGGGCAGACGGCCTTGACGCGGATCGGCTGAACGGCTGGTCAGGCAAGGTCGGCTGGGAAATCCTGCTCAACAAGGCGAGCACAACGTACCGTGAACTGTCGGAGGAGGACAGACTGGGCTTGGACGAGAACAAGGCCAAGGCGCTGATGCTGGCCAAACCGACGATGATCAAGCGTCCGGTGCTGGAACTTGGCGATCGCATACTGGTTGGCTTCAAGCCGGACATTTATCAGCAGGCGATGGGTGGTTGAACCCGGTGCAGCGGGACGGCGAGGTTTCGCGGCTTCGTTCCAGCTTGGGTTCCTCGCCCCCACGAAAGTGCTAGGGGATGCACACATCTTTTCGTTGCGTCGATGACTCATCTGTGAGTTGCGGCGTCGGGTTGGTGTGTGATTCTGTAGGCGACGTACTGAGGGAGGCGTCG